>CAMASI010000093.1 GCA_945861065.1 Klebsiella pneumoniae
GTCGGTCGGGATATCTGGGGCATGGGCGGCCGTTGGGGGAAGCAGGTGGGGTTGAGCGCCGACCTGATCATCCGGTGTGCCGCCTTCTTCCACTCCTTCGTTCATCAACAGGGTCGCCCGCGTCTGACGGAGGCCCGGCTGCACCCAACAAAGATGCGGTGGCATACGCCGAATACCGCGAGCGCGGCTGGAGTTCAGCGAGTAGCGAGATCGAGAGCGCCCACGGAAACGTCGTGCAGGCGCGTCTGAAGATCGGAGGGGCGTGGTGGCACCCGGACCACGTCGATGATGTGCTCGCACTGCGGATGATCAAGGCCAATGGGTGGTGGGACGACTACTGGAAAAGCCAGCACGGCGCCTGGAGAGAACATGCTGCGACCTATGCGGAACAACGCCCATCACGGGCTTCCTGAACACAAGACGACAACGCAACAAATCAAGCCGGCGGCCCCGACGCTCGGCCGGAGGCGCGCGCTCTCTGCGCCATCGAGTCCGCTACGCCCGACAGACCCGATTCCGAGGTAGCCCCAAACCGGCGGATGGACGCCACGCAGAAAGTGACCAACGGGTAGCGATCAGACCCGGTTGCGTCGCGTGGCTTGACCAATCGCTCGCACAGTGGGAAGGATCCCCCATGCGACGCGCGCCGGGTGAACGAATTCGACTTGCGGAACACGATCGCCCGGTGATCGGTGAGCTCCGGCCGATCGTTGGAACGCGGCCGTTGCAAACCGTGAAAGTGGGACCGTACACGCCTCAACTCGCGCGTTTGGTGCGGCAGCCCTACGCGCTGGAACCTTGGCGTCGTCGATGATTCGATCGAGGCAACTGCCCCCCGGATTTGCGCTTGGGCCCTACCAAGGCGCGGGAATCATCGGTGAAACGACGGAGTCGATTCAGCGGTTCCTGCTGGACGGTTGGAACACGGATCGCCCGCCGCCACGCATCGAAGAGGACCTCTCGTTCGTCCCGAAGGATCGCGAAGAAGTCATCTACGTGTACATGTACCGAGCCGCTGAAAACACAGCCCTGCGGAACAGCAAGCAGTTCCGGGCCGCTCGCGTCACCCAGTTGGCGTCCGCGGAATCGCGGGAGGAGGCGCAGACGGTTCTGTACGAGCGCGCGCCGCTGTACGTCCAGCTGTACTACTTGGTGGCCGCGCATTCGAAATTTAGGTCTGACGCCGAACGTTTGCTTGGTTGGGTGCTGTTGAGACTTCACGACGCGACGCATCTCGTGTATCGTCCCCGTCGGTTCGCGTTGCCGGACGGCCGGATCGTGGACTCCAGGGGCCTGACCTGGGCAGAGGACGCTGATGGAGACGACGTCGTCATGGAAAAGGTGAGCCTCAACCTCGTAGACGATCTCACGCTCGGGGACGCAGTGCAGTTCTTCACCATCCACGAAGCGCCGTTCAGGCCGTTCCTGACCTTTCGGGCCATGTGTGCGCTTGAAGGTCCATTGATTTCTGGCCCGGCCACAACGGTCCGCACGGCTCGAGCTGAGCCGACTGCGTCCGCGCCGACGCCCGCTCGGCCGCGGCCCGCCAGCGGCCGATTGGATACCCGTTCTCCCCGGAAGCCGGGCATAGGACCTAAATCCTATCGCGTTCGGCCGACTGACCCTGATTCAAACGAGGAATGACCATGGATTATCAGACTCCAGGCGTGTACGTCCGAGAGGTTGATTCGGGCGTCAAGCCGATCGCTTCTGTGGCGACTTCGGTCCCGGGCTTCATCGGCCTGTTCGCACATCAACCCCACATCGACGCCGTCGCCATCGAGGCACAGAACGGCGCGGGCGCGGTCACCGGCAAGGTGTTGCCGGCGCTTGTCGATACCCATGGCCGGGTGACCGGCAACACGGGCGAGGCCGTCACGGCGCTGACCCAGGCGTTCCATCTCAAGCGTGGCGCTGTCCGCGACGTGAAGGCGTTGCTCGAACTCAACGGCCACAAGCCGGCGATTGGCAAGGGATCGCCCGGTCACACCAAGATCACCGTGGGCAAGTCGTCCGTTGAGGTCGCAGAGAGCCTTCTCGACGTGGAAGGCAAGGTGTTGACGGCGGACGAGGCCGCCGTCGAGGATCTGCTCAACCAGGTGCACACGCAGTTCCACCTGGACAAACCGAGCCCAAAGACGGCCAAGGACTTGCTTGGCGTGTACGGCTACGAGTTCAGAGGCGCAGCGGGAACGGCACTGTCGAGTGAGTACTCGGTACCCCCGTTTGCGGTCACCAACAAGAGTGAATTCTTCCGTTGGCTACAGAGTTATTTCGCCCAATACCTCGTGGAAACGAAGTCAGTGGAGGAGCTGGTCGGTCGGCCCATCGACGATCCCGAAGAGGCAGCTGACGCGGTGTTCGAGGCGCTCACGAGCGACGACAAGCTCAAAGAGGCCTTCCGCAAGTGGCTGAGCAGCACGTCGGTGTTCCGGTTCGTGTCGGCGGTCAACGGTTTCTACGACAATGGCGGGGGGAAGGCCTACGTCTACCTGATGGGAATGGCCGACGTCGACGGCTCGATCCGCGAGAATCAGGCCGATAAGTTGGGCCTTTACGCGTTCGACGATGCAGACGACATCGCGCTGCACGCCGCTCCCGGCTGCAACTTCTCCCAGCAGCGAGAGATGTTGGAACACTGCGAGACACGCAAGGACCGGTTCGCGATCCTCGATGGACCCGTCGTGAGCACCGGCGACATGGACATCCCAGCGTCGGCCAAAGGCTACGGCGCGATGTACGTGCCGTGGCTCAAGGTGACCAAGCCCTCCTGGTTCGTCGGAGACGCCGGCGTTGAGGTGAAGGGGCCCAATCGGCGTAAACTGATCGCCGCAAGCAAGAACGAGTTGTTCGTGCCGCCGTCGGGTCACCTGGCGGGGATATTCGGCCGATGCGATGCAGAGCGCGGCGTGCACAAGGCGCCTGCCAACGAAGTCGTCATGGGCATCACGGGGGTCAGTCAGAATATCAACGCGCTTGAGCAGGCCCAGTACAACGACCGCGGAATCAACGTCATCCGCGTGTTCAAGGATCGCGGAATTCGCGTGTGGGGCGCCCGTACGCTCGCCACGAAGTCGGACCCGTCGTGGAAATACATCAACGTGCGGCGCCTGTTCATCATGGTCGAGCAGTCCGTCATGCTGGGCATGCAGTGGGCGGTCTTCGAGCCCAACGACAAGTTCTTGTGGAGCAAGCTCAACCGCGACGTGCGGGCCTACTTGATGCGCGTGTGGCGCGCTGGCGCGTTGTTCGGCAATACCCCCGAAGAGGCTTTCTACGTGAAGTGCGATTCGGAGACGAATCCGCGGTACCTCATCGACGCCGGCCAGGTGAACGTTCAGGTCGGCATCAGCCCGGTCAAGCCGGCCGAGTTCGTGATCTTCGCCATCGGGCAGTGGGATGGTGGCGCGAACATCGCCGAGTAGCGGCGGCGGGCGCCACGTTCGTAGGCGCCCGCAACTTCTCCTTCGAAACTTCCATCGACGGAGCCCCGAGTAGGGTACACTAACGAAGCAAAATCTCGTACCGGTTCAGACGGCGGGTCGACAGCACCCTAAAACCCCGCCGGCCTGCAATCGACACCTCGTGCGCTGTCCCGAGGGGTCACTCACCCGCAGCGACAGGACATCATCATGGCAACCGAAGAGCTGTTTGGCTCCTACCACTTCCTTTTGGAGGTGGCGGGCATCACGCCTGATCAGAAAACGATCATGGGCGGATTCAAAACGTTGAGCGGAATGACCTCCGAGACGGAAGTCATCGAGTTCAAGCAGGGCAACGACCGTGTTGTCCGCAAAAAGCCCGGCCGCACGACCTACAGCAACATCGTGCTCGAACGCGGCTTCACTGCGTCGAATGACTTGTGGCTTTGGCGCAAGAACATCGAAGACGGCGTGATCGACAGGCGTTCCGGAACGATCACCATCCTCGATCAGGACCTGACGACCATCGTCGCCCAGTACAACTTCTTCGAAGGCTGGCCGGCGAAGTGGCATGTGCCGGAACTGGATTCCGACCAATCTGGCATGGCGATCGAGAAGATCGAAATTGCCATCGAGAAGGTCGAACGCGTCATGAAATAGGGCCGCGGCGGCGCGGCTCTGAAGGGCGGTGGCAGGTTCGCTTGCCACCGTCGACATGACCGCGCACGCCCCCCGCCAGGAGTTGAGCATGTCGTTTCAGACAGAGTACGACTTCGTGTTGCCGCGTGGGTACGTGGACGCCGAAGGAAATGTTCACCGGGAAGGCGTGATGCGGCTCGCCGTTGCGCGGGACGAAATCGCGCCGCTCAACGACCTTCGGGTGCAGCGCAATCGAGCGTACCTCATCATCGTATTGCTCTCCCGCGTGATCACCCGGTTGGGCACGTTGGGGCAAGTGGACACCGCGGTCATCGAAAACTTGTACGCCGGGGACCTTCGGTTCCTTGAGGAGTTGTACAATCGGATCAATGAAGATGACGCCTTGATCGAAGTGACTTGCCCAGAATGCGGCGGGCACTTTCAGCGGGAGTTCGGCCGCCTGGGGGAATCGTGAGCTACCCCCTCGAACATGTGTTCAAGGAGGTAGCGTTTCTCGCCTACCATCTGCATTGGTCCCGTGACGCGATTCTGGACATGTCCCACAAGGAACGCCACGTCTGGGTGAAAGAAGTCTCAGAAATCAACACACGAATCAACCAGGGGCAAGGGCGTTGACCGCGCTGCCGCAGACGTGGGAGGCCGCACCAGGGCTCACGTTGCGGCACGGCCGCGATGTCGTGGGCGAAAACGGCGTCGTTCGCAGCGATGTGTTGTGTGTGCTGTCCGCGACCCCTCGGTCGCGTTGGCCGTCCCGTGTCGTGGCCGGAGACTTTGTCGAAGTCAAACTCGACGGCATCGAAGCGCTGGCTGCATCCGCCGCGCGCAGTTTGTTCGACAATGCGGCATTGCAGGCGGTCCAGTCATTTTTCGAAAACGGCGGGCAACACTGTCGGCTCGTCGGCGTGTGCGTCGATGAAGAGAACGACCTGTGTGACGCAGACACGACCGACTTGGGACCGCTTGGCCCTGTGCTTTCCCACCTCCGTTCCGTGGACGATGTAGGGCTGCTGTGCATGCCCATCCTCGGATGGCTGCCTGTGGTTCGCTCTAGGGACGGTGTCCATGTCCGTGCGTTGGCGTTGCAGGTGTTGTTGCTGGCGCACTGCCGAGAGGTCGGGCACCGTTTCTTCGTGATCGACCCGCCGCGAGGCCTGCACGAAGCTGCGCTGATGCGCTGGGTCGATGACCTTCGCGAAGCCGATCCGGACTCCGCTTCGTGGGGGGCCGTGTGGTACCCGTGGTTGGCGAACGGCGAAACCGTCGTCGCACCGTCGGGTGTGGTGGGCGGACTGATCGCTCGAACCGATGTCGAACATCCGCCTTGGGGCGTTCATTGGCCTCCTGCCAACTTGGTCGCGCGCGGCGTCACGCATGCGGAAGTGGCCTTGACCCAACGAGAAGCGGTGGCGGCGAACGAAAGCAATGTCAACTCCCTGCTGGTTCAGGCGGGACGGGGCGTTGTGGCCTGGGGTGCACGCACGCTTTCCACAGATCCACGCTGGCTCCACATCAATACGCGTCGCGTCGTATCCCTCGTGGCCGAACAGTTGCGGCGGGACACCAGTTGGGTGGTGTTTGAGCATCAACGGCCAGAACTTTGGGAAGTCATCACGCGCACCGTTCGCGCGCGGCTCGACGCCCTTTGGGCTGCGGGTTTGCTGGCCGGCGCACGCTCGGCAGACGAGACGTTGGTCCGCTGCGATGCGGAATTGAACCCGCAAGCGGTTCGAGATGCCGGCGAAGTCCGCGTCGTGGTCCTTCTCCGACCCGTCACCACTACAGAACAGATTGTCGTTGACCTGACCTTGACGCCGTAGCGTCCCACCGAGCGGGAGTTCCCATGGCCAACATCCCAGAAGATCCCAATCCCTACGGAAATCATTATTTTGCCTTGGAAATCTCGGACGGCTCCGGCACGTATGAGGTCGGCCATTTTCTAGAGTGTACGGGTCTTAAGAGTACGGCTGACGTGTTCGAGATCGTGGAAGGCGGCCTCAATGGGAGGACGCACAAACGTCCGGGCTACAGCCGATGGCAAAACATCACGCTTCGGTATGCGACCAACGCGAGCACGCTGTTGTTGGAGTGGCGGGACCGCTGTCTGCAAGACCAGTTCACCGATCGAACACGCTATTCCGGCAGCATCATGCTCAAGAACAACCACGGGGACATCGTTCGCCGTTGGCACTTCACGGGCGCGTGGCCCGTGGGGTGGGAGGGGCCTGCGCTCAAGGGCATGGGCTCTGAACTGGCAGTCGAGATGCTCGAAATTGCACACGACGGCTTGACCGTCTCCAACCGGTGATCGATGGACGCTGAGCGCACCGCACCCGGCGAAGCCCTCGCCGACCGAATCATCGGTCGGTGGATGGGTCGTCTGTCGGACGGGCCGCTCGGCCGGTCGGTCGATCGCACGGGCCCCGGTCCGGGCCTTCCCGGTCCCGTAGGGAGCGATGGGTTCACCCTCTTGTCCGCGGCCCCGTACTGGTCGGAGGTGTTGGGTGTGGATCCCGGGTCCGACGCGTGGGGCTCGTCGGAGCTGCCGGTCGTGTTGCGCAGGCCTGGCGTTGAGGCCGAGGGTGAGCGGCTTGCTCGGCGTCGGTCGCCGGTCAAACACGACAGCGCTGGCAAACACGCTGCGGCCAGCCGGGCCCAAACGCCGCGTGCAGAGCGTGAGGAAGCCGGGGTACGCGCTGTGCCGACGCCGCCAGCACGCAGACCGCCGCCCGCAAAACTTCCGCAAGCGGTCGCCCGGGTGGGTGCGGAGACTTTAGACACCGCGGCGCTGGTCCGGCCGAAGGCTCCGCGGCGCTCGCTGGTTATCGCCGACGATGCTGAAACGACGACGAGCGCGCAGCAAGCTGGGGTCCCGCCCGCGCGGGGCGCGGAAGCCACGGGTGGGGCGGCTTCAGCTGGTACCGAGATCCAGAATCCTCCGCGTTCTTCAACGAATCCCGTACAACGCGGACTGACTCGTCCGTCAGCGCTTCGACGAGCGGTGGCGCGGGACCTGCCCTTTCCCCGCTTCCCCATCGATTCGCCGGCAAGGTCCACCCTTCGGCGGCGTGCGCCCGGCGTGGAAGATTCTTTGGCGACGCGCCCTGAATCCCGGTCGTTCCTTCAAGAGCTCAGGGACGGTCCCGCGCCTTTCGCGCCCTCGCCGTCGCGTGAACCGGCGACTTCCATCGCTATGCCTTGGGTCGATCGCCCGAGGACCGACACGTCGATCGCGCCCGCGACGGCAGTGACCGAAGGAGCCCAATCCATGGGCCTGCCCACGCCCATGGCGTTGGTGCGGGCGCCCTTGGGGGTGCCGGACGCTACAACGGCGGCCGAAAGCGGATCCAAGCTCGCAACGTTGCCCTCCAACGATCCTCGGTTGGCGCGAGTGTCCGAGTCGCCGGTTGGCGCGAAGCGCGTGGCTCCGACGCAGCAATCAGCGCCATTCTTGCCGGGTTTGCCTGAGGGATTGAGCGCTCAGATCGAGCGTCCCGATTCGCCCGCCACCTCGGAAGGCCAGGGGGTCGCAGGCGTTGGGGTCCCCACCCCGACGCACGACGAGTTGCCCCACAGTGGCGGGCAAACGCCTCCTTCGTTGACGTTCGTCGAAACGCCAGGTCGAACGCCCGGTCGAACGCCCGGTCGAACGCGCGCCGCTGCGCCCGGCCGAACGCCCGGGCCACTGCCCGGACAAACGGCGGACGTCGGTGAGAGGGGTTCGGTTCCCGCCGTTTTGGACAGCGGCGAACCGGTGGCGGTCGGCGAGCGTCGGCAACGATTGTTCTCGCCGATGGCACGGCAGGTCTTCCGGGATGCGCCGGAGGCCACAAACGCCGGCGGGCCTGTCGCGGTCGGCCGAGAGCAACGCGGCTTGCGCTCCGCAACGACTTTTGACGTGGCGCAAGAGGAAGGCGCTGACGACAGGGTCTTCCCCGGGGCTGCCTTGGCTGAGGCTGGGAGTTCGATTTTGCCGAGCCGGGCGATAAGAACTGGCCGAAGGATGGCGTCGTCCGGCGTTTCGTACCGGTGGGCCGAAGGCGCCGCGTTGGAAAACCTGCCGCACGGGACGAGCGGGACGACCGGTTTCCAACTGCCGGATTCCACCGTCTCGGCGGGTCTCAGGCCGCTTCGTCCCGAATGGGTGTCGGACAAAGGTCGGCGGCCGCAAGGCGTTGAGGACGCCGCGTCAGAAGCCGAACGCTTCAGGGATGCGGCGGATTCGCCTGCACCGGTGAGACTAAGGGACCGCGTCGCGGCGATAGCGGCGACGAGTCGACGCGAAAGCACAGCACAGGGGCCGGTCGTTGGGCCTGTAGTTCTTCGGCAAAGTGGCGAGATTGCGGCCCGGGCTGACGGGCGATCGTGGCCTTCGCGCTTCGGTCAAGGGCGAACCGAGGCGCTTCCTTCTGTGCTCGCCGACGCGCCTGCACAGCACGCAGCCGGCGCAAATCCGAGGCCGGAAGCTGGCGCACGCGCTGCACTGGACATGGCGGTGGGTTTGGACAACGCGGCGGATCCGTCAGCGATGGTGAGTCTGGTGCACGCTTCCCAAGCCGTGCCTGGCGTTGGTGAACCTACGGATCCGCGACCCACCTTGAGTCTCGCGAACCGCCGCGACAAGAACGTTCGGCCTGGTTTTGCGGCGCGTCAGGCGGCCATTCGTTTGGATCGCCCATCGCGGGAAACGCGCCCCGTCGGAACGATGGACGGCCCCGAAGCCGAGTTGGCGTCTGAGCCGGTCACGCGCCGGTCGACGTCGGTCCAGGGCCGCGGGCCCGACGCCCGCACGTGGGTTCGAGATCTGGTTCAGTCCGCCGAGGACGGCGTGCAGGGCAACGCGATCGGCTCGCTACCGGTTGCCCTGCAGGCAGAGGCGGCGAGGCTGATGGGGGACGTTCGCCAAGCCGCACGAGCTGAACGCGGCCGCGGTCCCGCCGCTGCCCTAGGGGGGCGATCGTCGCGGATCCGGGCGCCGGAGGGGGCGCTGATCCGACAGACGCGAGCCGATCGAAGGGCAGCGGAGCCGCTTTCTGGCGGCGTTGCTGCGGCGCGCTCCGGGGTTGGTGAAACGCGCGTGATGTCCTTGGCGCGGCGCCTGCGCGAGCTCGTTCACCTCGCGGAAAACGAGCGTCGCTCGGACGAGGCCCGTCGGCAGGTGCGCCGGGCAGAAGATTCGCCGAGCGCGCGTCCGGAGGCATCGCCTTCCGGACCTGGGTCGGGGGACGTTTCGGGTGGAGCGAACGCCGAACCGGCGCCCGCTGAACTCGAAGCGCTCAAGCAAGATGTCGTGGAAACAGTGCTGCGCCAGCTAGAGAATCTGGCAGCGCGGCGGGAGGACCCCGATGGTCGTGGCCGCTGGTGGTAGTGAGAAGGCGTTCTTTCTGAACGTCGATGAAAACAAGGCGTTCTACGTGCAGTTCAACCCGAAAGAGTTGAAAGTGGACGAAAAAGCGACTTGGACCCAGTCCGATGAGCAGGAGGCCAGTCGGCCGCCCCTGACCTACGACAAGGGTCTTCCGACAACGATTCAGATGGACTTGTTCTTCGATACAACGGATACACTCGACGACGCAAACGCGCTGTACGTCGAGCCGCTGCGCTCGTTTTTGACGTCGTCCATCGACGACACGGACGAGGAAGAAAATGCGGTCACACGCCCGCCGTTCTGCACCTTCGTGTGGGGACCCTTAAGCTTCGATTGTATCGTCGAGCAGGTCACCAGCACGTTTCTGATGTTCCTTTCGGACGGAACGCCGGTGCGCTGCAAAGTGACGGTCATTCTCAAGGAACGGGAAAGGCCCGACCTCCGGATCGGAGACGAGTTGGCGACGACGCTCGCGGGCGCGTCCAGCGTGTTCGCGGCCGTGTCGACCGTGACTGCCGCACCGGGGCAAACGCTCGCTTCTGTGGCCCAGGCCAACAAGGTCCCGATGTCGGATCTGGCGGACGCCAACGGGTTGTCGGATCCATTTGCGGATCTCGGAGGCCAGACGCTGGTCGTTCCGGGAAACAGCGCACTTGCCGCCCAACTCGCGGCTTCGTCGCGGACGGCGTCGCCCGCCCGTTGGCAGGTCGGGGTGTCGAGTGAAGGGCTGTCCGGCGCGGTCAGCGGTCCGCCCATGGACGATTCCGTCTTCGACAGCGCGATGGACAATTTGGGTTTGGTGCTGGCGAGTGCCGCTGCGGGTGGCGCTGTGGCGGGCGCAATCGGGGGTTCGTCGCGGCCGCCTTCTTCCTCTCCCGCTTCGGGTCAGCCCAAAGCGGCCTCATCGTCGGCGTTGGGACGCGAGGACGCGGCGTCTCAGGGGTCCCGAAGTGGCGGAGCGGCGCCGCGGGGCCGCTCGAAACCGCCGGGTCGGGGCGGTAGCGGTCGTTCAGGAGGGCCGGCGTGAGCCAACTTGCCACCGCGAATCCGACCGCTCGCTACACGGTCACCTGTGGATCTCACACGATCACGCAGTCCGATCCCAAAGGGCTGGAATTGCTGGTGATCGAGGATCACCTCGACCTGATCGGAATCTGTGAATTGACGTTTGTGGAGGGCTCCGGGTTTTCTTGGAGTTCCGTCACGCAGGGCGACCCTGTCGACGTCGTGTTCGGAGGCAGTCCGCGAAAGGCATTCTCGGGTGTGATCGTCGGGTTCCGTCACCAGTTCGCCAGCGGTAAACAGCAGCTCACGGTCTCTGCGATGGACCCTTTGGTCTTTCTGGCGGCCTCGCGTCGGACGGCGACGTGGGAGGATCTGACCGACAGCGACATTGTGTCTGACGTGCTCGCCCGCGCCACGGTGACGCCCGGCGTCGTGGACGCGACGTCTGACGCCAACCCCTATGTTTTTCAGCGCAACGAGTCCGATCTCGGGTTCTTGCGACGGCTGGCAGCGCGCAATGGGCACGTGCTCATGGCCAACGAAGGGAAGGTGGATTGGAAGAAGATGGCCTTCACGGAAGCACCTACGGAGGTGCCGAAGGCGTCTCTCGTGTCATTGGACTACGGCATGCAGTGGCGGTCGCTTCCGCCCAGCGTGACAGCCCGTGGGTGGGACTACCTGACGAAAGAAATCGCGGAGGGCACGGCCGCAGACACCGATGTGGACCCGATCGGCTCCGGTTCAACGGCCCTGTCACAGGCCGGCACGATCTGGAAGGCGCCCAGCTGGTTGAGCGATGTGCATGTGACGACGCCCAGTCGTGCGACGGCGATGGCGCTCGCAGATCTCGAACAGCCTGCTCACGACTTCCTCCGAGGCACCGCGGTGGTCCAGGGCACCGGCGCGCTGTTCGCGGGTACAAGGATCAAGTTTACCGAACACCCCACGGGCTTCAATCCCGACGTGGTGGTCGTTTCTGCGCGTCATCGGGTCGTTGCTGGCGCCGGTTCGCGTACCGAAGTCGCGTTCTGCGGCAATACGTTGCCAGCCTGAGCGCTATGGGGCTCAATCGGGTGGTTCGGTGGGTGTTGTGCGCAACTCATTCTTAGGGCGGGGCCTTCGTTTCCCCTTTGGTTTTGACGCTGCAAACGGCGGTGTGTCGACCAACGAAGGAGAGGAGAACATCCGACAGTCGATCTCCCTCATCCTCGCGACGCGACCTGGAGAACGCCAGATGCTTCCGGAGTTCGGGTGTCGCGTGCATGAATTGCTGTTTGCGCCCAATACCAGGGCCACTGCGACGTTGGTGGCCCAGCATGTGCAGACCGCGTTGGCACGGTGGGAGCCCCGCATCGACGTGCTCGGCGTGGATGCGGCGCCGGATTCCCGAGGCACCATTCGTGTGGACGTCCGGTACCGCATTCGTGCCACTCGGGCCGAGTCCGCTGCGTCTGTCTTGTTGTCGGGAGCCTGACCGATGCCGATCAAGCCACCCGTACTCGACGATCGTCGTTTTGCAGACATCGTGCGCGAAGCCCGCACGCTGATTCCCCAGTATTGCCCGGAGTGGACAAACCTGGGGGATTCGGACCCGGGCATGACCTTGGTGCAGTTGTTCGCGTGGATGACGGAGATGACGCTGTTCCGTCTCAACCGCGTTCCCGATCGCACCTACGTTCACTTTCTCAATTTCATCGGCGAAGAGCGCCGATCGGCTCGGCCAGCGATCGTTCCGATCACGTTTTCGCTGAAGGGAAACCACCGCGATTCGGTGGAGATTCCGGCGCTGACGAGGGTGTCGACGCGCCAAGCGTCAGGGCAGGAGGCGCTTCATTACCTGACGACCCATCCGGTCACGGTGCATGGATGCCGCGTAGACCGGATGGTTGCGGTGCGCGCGGGACCCTTGCCGCGCGTGGCCGAGTTGGCTTTCCAGGCCGAAGCGGATTCGCCCGTGCTGAGTTTTGGCGCCGGCTTGGTTCCGTTCGACCTCGATCCCGTGGACGACGGGCCGCGTTCCTGGACCGCAGACCAATGTCTTTACCTGGCGCACGAAGAATGGCGGTTGATGGCGCGAGAAGGAACCGGGCGGCTGCACCTGCGCACAGCCGGTGAGGATGGTCTTCCGATCGCGGGCCTGTTCCGGTGGGAAGTCGGGACAGCCGACGGGTGGGTGCCGCTCGCGCTGCTGCAAGCGGACACGGACATTCTTGGAATTCCAGATGCGGCGCTGCCAGCGGCGTTTGGGGACGTTGCTGACGTGGACCAGCTGGGTTCGGGCGAGGACAAATGGCCGCTTCCCGCTGGCGTCAACGGTGAGCGGACTTGGATTCGTGGGGTGGTCGACTACGAACGATGGTTGGCAGAACGCATGGAATCCGACCTAGAGGTGTCGTGGCACGACGATCGGGGTGGGGACGAACGGCGTGTAGCGAACTGGGAAGTTCGGGCGATCGACCGGACGATCGAGTTGGCATTGCTGGATCTGCCACCGATCGCACCAGGGTGGACCGTTCGACTGTCGTTGGTGGACCGCGGGCTACCGGCCGGGCACGAGGGCTACCTTCCGGCCTACCGCTGGAGCTGGCGTCGCGGGGACAGGTGGGAGGATGTGCCCTTGGAGCGGGTGCGGGTGCAGGGAACGACGACGGTGCTCACCGGGCCGTTTACCGATCTCGCCATGGATGGGCCCAACCTACGGGCGCGCCGCGTGGAAACGGTGAATCTGGCCCGGCTCGTACCGGGGTTGGACGTGGCCGCGACGTGGACGCGTCCGGTTGTACTTCAGCTCGCGGCGGGCCCTGCCGACGACGCGGCCGCTGCGATCGGGTTGCACACGCTTCCCGCAACGCCCTTCCAGCCCGCTGCGACGGTGGCGCCGTTGATGGGCATGAAGCTGTTTTTCGGTTCCGATCTCTTCCTCAATCGTGCGCAACGCCCGGTGCTCGTGGAAATCGACGTGGGCTTCGAGGTCGATGGCAACCCGGTCGCGGAACCGTCGGACAGCTATGCGTTGCAGTTGACTTATCGAACCAAAGACGCTTGGCGCTCCGTCGCTTCGCCGGATGACCGGTACGCACGTTTTACCTTCGCCGACCTCGATACCGACCAGGCGCACGCGCGTGGGCGTCGCCGGATTCGCCTGACCTTGGACCCAGCCACCCAGCTTCAGGGGCTTGCGCGGGCGGCCGTGGGGCGTGTCGAAACCGGTTGGCTTCGGGTGGAACTGGTGCGCGCGAATCTTTCCGTCCAGGAGGACAAACGGGCGCCCGCGAAGGCGGTCGCGCTGAGGTTGTGGGGACTTCGGCTGGGCGCCGATGGCACCTTTGGCCGAACTGCTTGGGACGAGCTCATACCGGGCGTACGCGCCGTGGCTGTGGAGCACCGGCCGCGCACCCGGCGCCTCACGCGGGTGACGACACGTGTGGCCGGCCAACTCGTGGAACGCCATCCCTTTGATTCGTTCATCGAGCTGGACGACAAGAGCGGGCATTCCGCGCTGTACCTGCGTTTGGATCGGCCGCTCCCGGCGGGCCGGCGGTTGGCGTTTGCGGTTCGTTGTCGCGGTGAAACGTGGTTGCCCGAGGGCGTGGACGTGCGCTGGGAGATGCTCGAGAGTGTGCAGGGTCGGACCAGTTGGCGGCGGTTGCACGCGCCCGACGCCCCTGTGTGGCGGATGGACCGCTCAGGTGTGCTCGAGCTGACGTTGGCCGATGCCCCGACGGTCGGACCAGATGGTAGCTGGCTTCGCGCGATCTTGCGGCCACCGGAAGGTGAGGATCTGCCGCCATTGCCGCCGATGTTGTTCCTGTTGCCAAATACCGTAGACGCAGGAAACCTTCACGAAGTGCGCACCGAGAAGTTCTCCGGCGAGGGTGTGCCGGGGCAACAGATCACGCTGCGTAGAGCGCCGTTGTACCAAGAAAGCAGCGGCGCGGTGTCCTTTGCGGCGGATGCGGCCTTTGCCGACCTTTCAGTCATCGTGACGGAGGAGGATGGGCGTCGGCAGTCGTGGACGGTAGCGCCTGGAAACGCACTTCTGACCGCAACAAAAGACGACAGCGTCTTTGTCGTAGACGCGGTAGAGGGCACGCTGACCTTCGGCAACGGGATCCGAGGCCGAATCCTGCCGTCGGGTAGCTACAACGTCGTCGTCGAGCGGTACCACGTCGTGCCCGGCGAACCCGGAAACGTGGCGGCAGGGAGTGTGGCGAACTGCGAACAGTGGGCCGACCTCGTGCACGTGAGCAATCGGTTGCCGGGCACGGGGGGCCGCAATGCGGAAAGCATCGACGAGATCCTCCGACGTGCCCCCAGTGTCCTGACAAGTCGGGATCGCGCGGTCACCCGGCAGGACCACGAGATCATCGCGACCGAAGCGAGCGCCGAGGTGGCGCGTGCCTCCTGCGCTGGCGTCGTGTCGGCGACCGGCGAAGTCGACATTGTTCTGCTTCCGCGGCGCCGCCCTGGCGAACGAATCCCGGACCCCTTCTTGTCCCGGGGTCTCATGGAACACGTGCAACGCCACGTCGCCAAACGTTGCCTGGTCAACATTCGGCCGCGGATCCGATTGGCGACCTTTCAAGAGGTCGACGTCGCGGTGCGGATTCGGCTCCGCCCTTTGGCCAATTTTGTGGCGGCGCGGGAGGCGTCGGAGCGCTGGGTGACCGCCTTTCTCGATCCCTACACCGGCGGTATCGATCGCGATGGATGGCCGTTCGGCGGTACCCTGTACGCCCAGGATTTTGGTCGCCTCGTGAGCGACGTGCCCGAGGTGCGTCATGTGGTGGACGTGCGCGTGTGGAACGTGCCGTCGCCCACCATCGGTGTGGGCTGGGAACGAGAGGAAGGCGCCACGGAGCTTACTGTGAGTCCGGCCGACTTGTTTGTGCTCCGTGCGGTCCGCGTGGTGCACGAGGAGGGTGTGTGAGCCGGAAACTGCTTCCCGCCCTTCCTGCGAATTCGGCGCTGGCCCCGTCGGCTGGGTCCGGAGACTGGCCGACGCTGGTTCAGGTGTTGCGGGCGCGTTCGCCGGTGCGGAGCGCGCGCGCCTGGCTGCGGCGGAGGCTGGGCAACGCGGTGTCCTTGCGACTCGTCGAGGCCCGTCGCGGCGAGCCCGTGGGGGTGGTGCGCGCGGTCGAGGTGCGGCATTCGTCGAGTTCGGAACGAACGTGGGTGAGGTCAGAGCGGGTGTTGCCGGACGGCAGCCCCGCGGCCTTCTACGTACCGGATCAGCTGGTTCAAATTCGTACGTCCGTGGAAGGATGTGGGCGGCCGCTTGGCATCGACGATGAGGTCGTGCTCCACATTCCCGTTCGAAGTTACCTTCGGTTTCTGCCTGAGGCGTTTGCGACAGAGGCGGGCGCCCATCCGCGTGCGCTCCCAGGGCCGGGCGACGAAGACCACGTCGCGCTTCGCCGTTTCCTGTTGATGTTCCAGCACCTGATGACCGGCGTCACCGACAAGGTCGACGACTTGTCCGATCTCACTGATCCGTCCCGGGTCGACCCGCGCTTTTTGCCGTGGCTTGCCAGCTGGGTGAATTTCGACCTCGACGCGGCGCTCCCGGTACACCAGCAACGTGAGCTCGTTCGCCGCGCCATTCGCCTGGTGAGGACGCGGGGAACACGGGCTGGGATCGAGGAAATGGTAATGGTGCTGACCGCTGCGCCTGCGCGCGTGAACGAACGACGCAAACCGTCACCGGCGGCGTTGGGGCGGTTCCGATTGTTGGGGGGCCGCGACGTCGTCGGTCGATACCGGCGTTCGGAACCGCATGGGGGCTGGTTGCTCTCGGCGCATGCGCCCGCGACGTCGTTTTTTACGCTGGCCTTAGAGTCTCGGGCCGCGTTTCAGGCTCGGTTCGGCGAAAATGCGGAGCGCGTGCTCCGCCGCATCGTCTCTATTCTCGGCCGCGAACGGCCTGCTCACGTGCGCTTTGTCGTCGCCTTCGACGACCCGGTGTCGGCATGATTCTCGATGAAAATTTGAGTCGGCTTCGTCCTTTCGAGGGGCTTTGCCTGACTGCGGACGACCTCATTTCCGAGCAGACGTACCACCGTCGAAGCCTCGCACGGGCGCTGCATTTCTTGCATGGACATGGGGTCGTGCAGGGTCTGCAGGTCGAACTCGTGCAGAGCCGGAAGCGGTACACTGGCACGATCAAAGGGGGTTTCGGTCTGACGCGCGAGGGCGTTGGGCTGCGGCTCGCCGTGGACCAGGTGGTGCCGATGGAGGTTCCCCGCCAGGACGGGGAGTACGTCCTGTGGCTTCGCCATCTGGAAAAAGCGGACCCGGCGTCCAAAGTACCGGTCTTTGACCTGCCGGAAGAACGGGAGGCACGGCTCGTCGAATCGGTGGCGCCTAGCCTGCTGCCGGCGGATCAGGATGTTGCCGACGGTGTCGCGTTGGCGCGAATTGCCGTGCGGTTGGGTCGGATGGCGGTGCTGGATGTACCCGTTCCCCGAGCGGGCTTCCGTCCGCGAATGGCGGAGTCTCGTCTCAAACCGCCGCTGTGCGAGTTCATGCGTCTCAACCGTCGGGTGCTCGGAAGCCTCGTTCGAACGGGGACGTTGAAAGAGATGAGCGTGGGGTTGGTGGGCTTTTCCGGTGCGTTGGCCGCCGGCGAATTCTCCATGCTTGAGGAAGGCACACCTGACCGGGTGTTGTACCGAGGTGCGGGCCTGTTGATCGGCTACGCGCATGACTTTTATAGCCCACTGCCGCCAACGACCGAGCGGGTAGCGCAGTTGACGGAGTTCGTTCGCGTCGTGAACGCCGACGTCCCGGGGCCAGATCAGTCCGACGACACTTGGTTGCGGTGGTTTGGCGCCTTCGAGAGGCTCAATCAACCGTTGATGCGGGTGAGCGAGGAGTTGGAGCAGACCATCGAGGCGACGCGGTGACGTCGTCTGCGTCTACGGCGTCGGTGGTTGTGGTCGTGATCGACCTGGAGCCGCTTCGGTTGTCCATGACGGTTCCGACCTACCTTCCCGCTTCCGATTTGACGCAACGAATCGCACGCGACGCGGGCCTCGCCGCCTTTTGGCCGGACGGCACACGTCGCCTGTGGACCTTGCGGGCGCGCGGGCGCATCGTCGAAGACGACGAACGGTTGGGCGCGTTGGGCGTGGGGGACGGCGAACTGTTGTGGCTGCTTCCTGAGCCACCGCCCGGGTCGCCAGCCTTGGAACGCGCCCGTCCCGCGGGCGTTGAGGGGCGCGGCGGATGGGTGGAGCTGACCCTTCGTGGGGTTGCGATCGTTGGTTTCGCTGCCGTGTGGTCGGTCGCCGGGGCCGCCACCCCCTCGGTAATGCTCGGGGTTTTACCGGCAGGTGCCGTCGGGGTGTTGGCGCTGCGGTTTTCCGCGCGCGTTTGGGGTGGAAAGGCAACCGCCCCCAAGGTCGCGGCGACGGGCGCAGTGGTGGCTGGCAGCACGGTGCTCGTGACGTTGGTGCTGGCGCTGTTGTTGGGTTCCGCACCGTGGGCAGATCGAATGGCGTTGTTGTCCGGCGCCCTGCCTGGCGCGTTGGCCGGCATGTTGATCGGTTGGCTCGCGTCGTTGGGGTCCGTGGACCCCCTGCCCGTTGCGAAAAGCGCATTGGCGACGGTGGCCGAGGTGGTCACACGATGCGGCGTATGCGGCGGCCCCGTGGACCCGTCGATTCGTGCGGCCTGCGCGCGCGGTTGTGGGAAGGATTTTCATGCCGGGTGCCTGCGGGCACGCCAAGCAGTGGCGCGGGGCAACAACTGCGCGGTGTGCGGCGCTTAGACCCGCCACGACGGAAGCACAGGCGCTACCCCCGCCACGTAAAGCTCAAGATGAGCAATTACGCGCTCAATGGGTCGACGCTAAGCCGGGCGCGATCCCCACAAGCCGGACCCGACCCGACCCGACCCGCTCCCGACCCCGCTCCCGACCCCGCTCCCGGCGTCGCCCCTGGAAGCGTCAGCGATCATTCTGGAGCTTCTTCGCCAAGGCTACGAGCATCGCCACGACGCGATCGAGCTGCTCCTTACCGGACCGATGCGTTGCGTCCTCGAAAAGGTTGAGGCGCCGGCACACATCGAGGATCGCCGCGCACTCAGTGGCGGAGCCCGATGCCGACAGGTAGTACCGCCTCTTGTCGCCGGGCGAGTACTTCCCCGCGCCTTCTGCGATATTGAGTACGATCGACAAGGAGGCGCGTGAC
>CAMASI010000094.1 GCA_945861065.1 Klebsiella pneumoniae
ACAATCCACGTCGGCGCAGTCTTTGTGCCCGTCGAAGTCGTCATCGACGCCGTTGTCGCAGTCTTCCGCACAGTTCGGGTCGCCAAAACAATCGCCGTCGGCACAGTCCTTCAGGCCGTCAAAGTCGTCGTCGAGGCCGTTGTTGCAGATCTCCACGCAATTCGGATCGCCGATGCAATCCGGGTCGGCGCAGTCGATCAGGCCGTCGTAGTCGTCGTCGATGCCATCGTCGCAGTGTTCGATGCAGGCGAAGTCGTCGGCGCAGTCAAACGCGTCGTCGCAGTCGATGAGGCCGTCGAGGTCGTTGTCTTCGCCGTCATCACAGATCTCAAGGCACTCGCCCGCACCGACGCAGTCCGGGTCGGCGCAGTCGATGTTGATGTCACAGTCGTTGTCGAGCGTGTCGTCGCAGTCTTCCGCCGCATCTGGATTGATGAACTCATCGAGATCGTCGCAGTCTCCCCCAAGTCCGACATTCCAACCGTCGTCGTCTTTGTCGAGGTCCGTGACCCACAAAAGGCTGTTGACGAGGATTTCCTGGCCATCCGTTGACGCGGTCCAGAAGTCGCCGCGTGAAGTGGAGGACGGAGGATAGAAGTTCAGGCCGACGATGGCGCCAGTCGTCTTGACATGCTCCGAAATAAGCGCGGTTCCATCGCTCCATTTGGCGACGAGTGTCGTTCCTGGCATCGCGGTGCAGGGATTGCCGTGGTAGCTCGACGACCCACCGTCGAACGTCACTACGGGAGCCCAAATTCCGGCAAGGATGTCGTGCGCGGGCAGGGTAGGGTTGATGAAGAGCTTCACGCCCGACGTGTTGTTTCCGTAGCTGAGCGCATGGTAGTCCGACGAATCCCAGCGCCCGGCCAAGGTCCAGCCGTTGACCGACGTAAAGATTGCGTGGACCACACCACCGCCGGCGTCGGAGTAGTCAGCGAGACGGTCCCCGAGCGTGGACGGGCTGGCAAACGGGTAGTCGGAGTAGACCAGGACGGCGTCGAAGGCCAACAATGCCGCGAGTGTCGGCGTCGTCAGCTGACAGTTGATCTCCGTCACGGAACTGAATGCACCGGACGCGTCGAGCTTGTTCTTCGTGTCCCACTCGTAGGTGGACGCGTAGCAAATGGCGATGTCTTGTGCTTGGGCGTTGGTGGCGAAGGCGAACAGGAGCGACAGCATGAATGCGCCTCAGGGACATGAGGGTACCACAGTTCATGGCGTTGCGTGAGTTGGCAGCACACCCATGACGTCAGATTGGCGACACGCCACGGAGCAGGCTCGACTTTCCCGCGCGAGCCTGTAAGAAGTCGACGTGGGTCACACGATCTCGGTCGTAGTCTGCACTCGGAATCGCCCCGCCGCGGTGGCTCGGGTGGTCGAACAGGTGTGGCAACAGCGATGGGAAGGGCTCGACATCGTTGTCGTGGACCAATCGGAGGAACCGCAAGCGCCAACGCAGGACGGTATCCGGTACCACGTCGATACCGGATGCGGCCTGCCTCGGGCTCGAAACATCGGACTCGGCCTAGCAACCGGCGACGCCGTGCTGTTCCTTGACGACGACGTGCACCTGCATCCCGGCTGTCTACGCGCGCACCATGACGTCTATCTGGATTCCAGAGTCGGGGGCGCCGTAGGTCGCATACACGAACGCGTGGACCTTCCCAATACACGACGACCCGGCTTGACCATCGGCATCGACGGGCGAGCCATGGTTTGCCTCACGGGTGCGGTACCGTCCCGCGTGGGCTCGCTCAAGGGCGCGAACATGTCGATGCGGCGCGTCGCTGCCCTCGCCGCAGGCGGATTCGACGAGGGATTTGGAGGCACGGCTTTCTTCGAGGATGCGGACGTCGCCACGCGAATCGCCCGCATGGGTTGGGAGTTGTGGTACGCCCCCAACGCGGCTGTGGACCACCTGAGCGAACCGCTGGGCGGTGTTCGGACGGTGCCCGAGATGGCCGTTTGGTGGCGCTTTCACAACACCGGACGGTGGCTCGCACTGCATCGAGGCTGGCCCGGTTTGGTGGCAGCCTGGCCGTCGCACGCGGCGATTGCGACCCGCGACGCCATTCATAGGCGCGACTTGGGCCGCGTTCGCCAACTTCTGTCGGCCCTGCGGCAGGGATTCAATTCTGCGGCGAGCACCTGATGGAGTCGCTGCAACGCTTGGGGGGAGGGGCGCTTTACGGCCTGCTCGCCGCTGCTGCCTGCTTAGGCACGGAGATGGCTGTTGGCCTGATGGCCGGACTTCCGAGGATGCCTACGTACGCGCTGTTTGTGACCGGCGTTTTGTACGGAACCGGGGGAATCTTCATCGGCTTCGCGCTCGCGTGGTGGCGCTTGTCCGGGCTCCGCTTGGCATTTGGCTGGACGGTTATCGCCACGTCCTGGGTCATTGGCGGCCGAATCGCTGCGGCAGCGGATGGCGGAGTGGTCGGAGGCCTCGGGCTGGCCTTTGTCGCGCTTGCCGGCCTGGTTCTGGCCTTGGCGGTCGGTCAGGCCCAGTTGGGGGTGCCACAGGTGCTCCGCGGCTTGAACGCCCTTTGGTTCGTAAGCGCTACGGCTTTGTTCTCTCTAAACCTACACAATCTGCCAAGTCCACTCGATCCGCTTTCGCTGGCAACCGGCGCCCTGGTGTGTGTCGTGGCATTAGCGGTAGCAAGCTTGGCAGCCTGGTCCGCAGGGGATGGCGCTCCGTGGGCCGCGGCCTGCGCGTTGGCGGGTCTGTCCTGGGGAACCGTCTCGGCCTTCTACGCAGCACCCGAGACCGTCGTTCCGCGCGCGACGAAGTCAGGCCGTCCCATCGTGCTCATCGCTGTCTCAGGGCTCCGTGCGGACCACGTTTCTGGGTTTGGCTATCGCAAGCCGACGACGCCGCACCTTGATGCGCTCATCGGGCGCGGGATGTCGTGGCGAGCGGCGTCAGCCACCTCCAATTGGACCGTTCCAGCCCTCGGAAGCATCCTGACCGGCCAAATGCCGTATACGCACGGCGCAGGGCTCAACGGCGGTCGAGTGAACGGGGAGGGGCCCCTTCGCATCGGCGCGATCAGCCTTGGGACTACGTTGCGACAAGCCGGACGGGTCACCGCCGGTGTCTCTGGAGACCCGTGGGACCGCACATTCGGTTTCGACATCGGTTTTGACCTCTGGGCGGCCGACGCACCGACCGGCCCGCTGCCGCTCGCTGTGTACCCGTGGACCGCAGTCACAGGAGATCCGCTGCTTTGGGCGCTCCGACGCAACGCGGAAGCCGTCACGGACGACGCCCTGAGATTCGTTGAAGCGCAGAAACGGGGAGGATGGTTCCTCTTTGTGCACTACGTCGATCCGGCGGGCCCGTTCCTCTTTGACGGAGACGACTGGAAAAAGGTCGGTGCCAAGCGCAAATCTTGGAATGGCGACGACTATGACGCTTCTCTGCGTGGCGTCGATGAGCAGCTCGGACGGTTGATGCGCCAACTGCCTGGCGACGCAATCGTGGCGGTCGTCGGCACCCGCGGCGTGGAGGTGGACGAAACTCGCCCCGTTCTGGACGTGCCCAACGGTACCCGCGTAGGCCACACCCTGCACGAAGAGATGATTCACGTGCCGATGGTGCTGGTTGGGGCGTCGGCTGGAACTTCCGATCGACCCGTATCCTGTGTGGACCTCGCGCCTTCGTTACTTGCGATGGCGAACGTCGCTCGACCGCTCGGCTACGACGGGGTCGCATTGCGCGAAATCGCCGGCGCAGGCGACGATCGTCCCGTGATCGCGCAGAGCGTTCGTTGGGGCGCGGAACAACAGTCCGTTCGGATCGGTCAGTTCAAGCTGATACGCGACTGGAACACGAACGAACGTGTCTACGACCTCGTCAATGACCCCGCAGAGGTCAGACCCCTGGATGCCGGTCTGGACTTGGTCGAGCGAGAACTTGCCCGACACATCCCACCGCCCACGAGCGGCGCGGCGTTTCGGCACGCAGAGTCGCCAAGCGCGCGGCTAGGCGCATTCTTGGTGGATCGATGGAAGCGCACACCTTGGGGCGCTTCCAATCAGCCGAAACAGGAACCAGCACCCAAGCCTAAGGACTGAGGATCGTTACCGACCACTTGGCGTATACGGCGTCCACCAGGACCGAGGCGCCCAGGTCCGCGTCGGCCTCCAACCGCGAGACGACCGCTTCGTGGGTTTCACCCGCGGCGACATTGAACGGATCCGACGGTACTCCGAATCCCGAGTCTTGGGGCACAAGCGTCAACGTGACCCAGGCTTCCTCAGTTCCAACGTTGCTGAGCACCAACGACGCCGTGGAACCCAGAACGTCCGAAGTGAACAGGACGGATTCCGGAACCACGAGGTCTGGCGTGCCGACGGCTAGACCGCCGGACCCGATGCAGGCAACAAGCCACAACACAGCGCGCTCTGCGTACCGCGTTCGACAGCCATCCGTGAAAGTCCGAGAATGGATATTATGTCAAGTGACTGGGCCACTAGCAAGTCGACCGTTTTTTCGATAGGCTACAACTTCCCGATAGGCTCCCTACGATGTCCGATGCCGCCTCGTTGGAGGCCAACCTCCGCCGATTTGCTCCCGGAGTGTGGCGGTGCCTTTCACCGCTCGGCCGGGCCGCCGCTTTTCCCCGCGGCATCACGTGGCAAGGCGAACAAGCGCGCACGGCCACCGTGAACGCAACGATCGGTCAGACGACAGACGGTTTCGGCAAGCCCCTGGCGCTGCCCTTCGTCTCCGACGGCTTGAACGGCCTCGATGAAGGCACGAGTTTCTTGTACGGGCCTGTCGAGGGTCCGCGACCGTTGCGCGAGGCCTGGCTGAGCCGCCAACGTCGGCTGGCCGGCGGCAGCGTTGCCGCGACCGGACTCTCCATGACGACACACGGCCTCACGAACTCGTTGTCTGTCGTTGCCAGCCTGTTCGCCGACCCAGACACGGACGTGCTGATTCCCGATCCGTGTTGGGACAGCTACGAGTTGATTCTGGGACTGTATAGCCGAGCGCACATTGTGCCTTTCCCAACGCACCAAGACGGCCGGTTCAGTACGGACGGGCTCGCCGCTGCGCTCGTTCGCTGCAAACGCAAGGCTGTCCTGGTGCTCAACTTTCCGGGCAACCCTACCGGCTACATGCCGTCGGTCGCGGAAGCGGAAGAGATCACGCAGATCGTGGTGGCGCACCCAGGCCCATTGGTCGTTGTCACCGACGACGCCTACCAGGGATGGGTCTATGAGTCCGGGCGAGCGCGGCGGTCGTTGTTCTGGGACCTTGCCGAGCGGGCGGACCCGGAGCGGCTCGTCCCAATCAAAGTCGACGGAGCCACAAAGGAACTCGTGTTCTTTGCGAGCCGCATCGGCTTTGTGACCCCGTCAATCGCGCCCGACGCGGCAGACGCGTTGGAATCGAAGGTCAAGTACGTCCTGCGTGCCACGGTGGGCTGTCCGTCGGGGCCCGCCGTAGCGTTGGTCCACCGTGCGCTGAAACATCCGTCACTCGACGAGGCCTTTGCAGCGCGTGTGGACGTGCTCAAGCGGCGCTGGTCCGTCCTCCGTGAACAACTGCGGTCACTCGAAGGACTCGTGGACGTCACCGAGTTCAACTCGGCGTTTTTCGCGTTGATCGGACTGCGCGGCCGGGACCCCGAGGGAATCCGCGCCAGCCTGCTCACAAACCAGTCGCTGGGCACCATCGCGTACCCGAACCACGGGGCGCTGCGGGTCGCTTTCTGTTCGATCAGTGAACAGCGAATTCCGGAGCTTGTGGATCGGTTGGGCCAAGGCCTGCGCGCTACCTCGTGAAGCCGCGTTCGCTCGTCTCCGTCCGCACCCCAGACATCGTGCAACTGCTCCGACTGGTGCACCGGGGTTCCCTGCCCTGCCCCATCACGCCGATCGGACTCGCGACCTCAGGGTTGCTCCGTCTGCTCGATGACGTAGACCTGCTCGACGGCCTCGACGAGCGTGCTACGCGCGCGGTTCTTACGGGAATTCTCGCGGAACGGCGCGTCACCCTCGGGAAAGCCCCTCCCGTTGTCATTCCACCAGAGACGCTGACTTGATCCAGTCCAACTTCGGGAACTCCCGGCGCAGGTATTCGTTGCCCTCTGCGTGAATGCGTCCTTGGTATGGGCCTTTTCCGCGAGGGCCGCCTTCGCCGTAACCCTTGTACAACGAATCCACGACCTCCTGGCCCTCGGTCACCTCTCCGATGGGGGAGAAGCCCATGGAATCCAACTTGGAGCCGTTGTCCACGAAGTTGATGAACAACTGAGTCGTCCTCGAGTTGGGCCCCGACGTGGCAAAAGACAGCGTTCCGCGCTTGTTCGGCATTTTGACGGAATCATCCGGGATGCTCGCTTCGCGCCACGCAGCGTTCACAGCCGGATTGCCGTGCAAGCCGAATTGGCCCATGAAACCATCGATGGCGCGAAAGAAAGCGACATCCGTGAAGTACCCGATCTTCACGAGGTTGTAGAGGCGGTTGGCACCGTTCGACGCCCAACCTTTGTGTACGCTGACGACGAAGTTCCCTTTGGTCGTTTCGAAACGCACTTGGTAATCGGCTGGCGCCGTCTCTTTGGCCTGAGCGGGGTCCAAGAGTGCAGGGTGCCCAGGCAATGGCGACGGCGCGACCTCCGGTGCGGCCACCGGTTCCGGGGCGACGGCGACAGAGGCGACCACCGCCGAGCCCTCCGGCGCGCTCGCCACTGGCGGGGCACCGCAACCCAGCCACAGAACACTCAACCCAAGCAGCATCAACCTCATCGTGACCTCAGCCGGTACCCTAACGCTACTGGCGTGGAAGGTCAGGTTCAGGAGCGCAGGCCCGCGACACAGCATCAAGCTGGCCTTCCGCGTCAGCAGGCTAGTCGCGCCACACCCCGCCCATTGGCGCCACCCGATCATTGACGTCGGGATGATTCATGGTCCAACGTTCCTGCACCGCGACAAACCGGTCCATCGTGGCGAGGAATTTCAGAACGAGATTCTGGGTAATCGCCTGGCGGAACACAGAGCCGACCGGATCGTTGCGTTCGAACAACTGGAGGTAGTTTCTCCGGTCGAAGCTCAGCGTTGTGACGGACGTGCGCGCAACGCAGGTTCGGGTTCGGGGCGCGCCGAGTTCCAATGCCGTGTCGCCCAGTCCATGACCCGGCCCGAGCACGGCAACCCGCTCAGCGCGGCCGTTCTCGAGGGCGATGGCCACCTCAACCTGACCGCTCACGATCAAATGCATCCGGTCGCCGTCGTCACCCTGTCGAAACAGGACGGTCTCTGGCTCAAAATGCTGGACGGAGCTGAATTCCGCAAGGTGACCAACCCAGCTAGGGTCTGCCCATTGAAACAGGGGAAACGCCTTGAGCGTGGCGGCCGGGTCGATTGCGGTCGGTTCGGCTTTGCGATTGCGCCCCGTCCAACGGTCCATGAACGAGGGCCGACTTGGATGAATCACGAACGGTTCACCCGAAGCGCGTTCTCCAATCGTGACGTCAAGAAGGCGAATTCTATCGCTAATACGCCGATGAACCGCGCGTTCGATGGCGTAAACGACCGGGTTGGCAGTCTCACACAGGGCGCTCAGGCCTTCTGGACTCAGCGCATAGAGCACGAGTGGCCCTGCGGCGGTGACGGTGCACACACGCGGGCATTGCGCGAATACCTCCACCTCACCGAGCAGGTCTCGCGGCCCTGCGCTGCCTACTCGAAGTCGCCCACGGGCCTGCTCCGCCGTTCCCCGCACAACAAATGCGAGCGTGGTGTCGCTTTCGCCTTCGAGCATGACGGCGTCGCCGGGCCCGACCTCGACCTGGCGAAGAAGCGACGAGGCTTCATTCGCCGCCTCGCGACTCACACCAGCAAATACAGGCGGCAACGCTGCGAACACCTGAACCTCGGATCACCGGGTCCATAGCACGTGCCCACCCAGGTGGGCGAGTCACGGTGCCCAGGCCTCCAAGTCGAGGTCGGCAAATAGGTCGTCGATGAGTGCGGCCATTCGCTCGGTCTCGACCACGACAGGGTCGGTTGGCGCTCCCGACACTAGGTCTACGACGCCGTTGCACAACGTGTCGAACATCGCGGCGTGCTCTGCGATCCTTCGAAGGCCGTAATCGACAGCCCCTCGTGTTCCGATCACGAACGCCCAGTCACTCGCCTGAAGCAACAGCAACTGCCGGGCTGCGCGCTTGAGCAATCGCGCGACGTCGGGGTTGGTGCGCCAAGGCGCGCTGTCCCAAAGGTCCAGGAAACGGTCTTCACACCGGTATGCCCATTCCCAATAGAATCGCAATTCGTCGTTGAGCCACACCCGATGGTCGCCGCCGGCACCCCAACTCCCCTCCGCGAGGGTGACCGCTTTGTCACAAGGAACCTCGTTCTCGGCTTCGCTCAGCGTGCGGAGTAGGATGTCCGGATCGGCGGCAAGTTCTCGCACAACGGCTTCAAGGAACACCGGCCCCTCATGCCACCAGTGCCCGAAGAGTTCGGCGTCAAATGGGGCGGTCACAACCGCATGTCGACCGGTGCGGGCGAAATGGCCGTTGATGACGCCCCGCACAACGCCACAGAAGTGATGGGCGTGGGCCCGCGCAGTCTCCTCTGCCTCTACCGGATGGTACGGGCGCTTCCCTCCCAAGTCGACTGAAGGGCCGGTGACCCGCCAGTAGCGATGTCCACGAAGGCCATGACGTTTGTGAAACTCGAGGTACGCTTGATCTCCGGGGTAGCCCACAAGCCCGCTCCAAACGGGCTCGGACACGTCTCTTCCACGAGCGAAGACTGTGAGGTCCAGCACATCCCCGGATTCGGTCAAACGATGCGTTTCATTGACGTTCAGCCAGGCCCGTGCGTGGTCCCAACCCGCTTGATCGGCACCGACAGCAACCGGCGTGCCGTCCAGCGTCCAGGCACTCTTGCCCGCAGCGAGGGTCGGCCCGTCGAAACAAAGGGACCGTACACCCGCTTCCGCCCACAAACGGCCCACCCCCTCCCGCCATCGCGGGTCGCCATGCAAGGCCGGCGGGGCCCACCAGCCCGGTGGCCGATAGGCGCATTCCGGCAACCACGCGGCAGTCGGGGGAACGCCCAAATGACGCAGGGTCGTTGCGAGACCAATGCGGATCTGGGCCCTCGCACAACGGTCATGCAAAATCAAGGGGTGGTACCCGTGGGTCGCATTACTGCCAAGGCCCTCGATCGCTCCGGACTCGGCAGCGCGGCGCCACGCACCAGGGAGGTCTCGGGCCAGCCCGTCAAACTGGTCGAGACGCCGCGCCAACTCCGCCTCGGTGTGGTCCGCCAACGCAGCCAGATCGACGTCTCCGCGTCGGCTGAACTCGGCCTCGTCAGAACGCGCCTGTGTTCTCCGCTCTGCGAGCCATGCGGGAAACGCGTGAACAAAACGCGGATGGGAAAGTTGTTCCAGCAGCACGGGCGTCATCCCGACGGACCACGCGGGCCGGATTCCATCCGCGGCGAGCCTATCCAACACCCCGAACAGCGGTAGCCAGGTCTCTGACGCGGCCTCGTGCAGCCAATCTTCGCCGTGTGGCCACCGGCCATGGTGCAACACCCACGGCAAGTGTCCATGGAGTACGAGGCAAAAGGTCCCTTGCGCCATCAGCCCAACACGCGCTGGATGGCGGCGACAAAGACAGGGTCGAGGGGCAACGGCGCAAAAGTCTCGGCGTGCACACACACGTGCACGTGCCGCGTTTCCGCAAGCAGACGTTCTCCCTGCCGCAATTGGAAGGCCAAGTCCAGCGACGTGCGCCCGACGGCAGAAAGAGAGACCATGACTTCGACGGCGTCGCCAAGCCTCAGTGGCGCGTGAAAAGAGGCCTCGGCGCGCACCAACGGGAGTTTCCACTCTGTGCCGCCAGCGACCGTCGCCATCGGATGGCCCGCGGCAAACAGGACCTCCTCCCACGCATCATGCGCCATTTCGAAAATGCGCCCGAAGAAGGCGATTCCAGCGTGATCGACTTCCCTCAGCCTGACGGTGTGGACGTGAACGGAGCGACTCCCAGCCCTCGGGACTTTGTGCCAAGGGCCTGAACTGTCGGCGGCAACGGTCGTGTCCCCGAGGCCATGCAAGCGCGTAGGGCCTTCGATCACGACCGTTTCTTGTCCTTGGCGTAGCCAACCTCGACCGTCGACCCACTCGAAGCCGAACGCATCCGTGCCCGCCCGGAACACGCGAGAAGACGCAGCCATGGCGCCTCCTTGAACCCTGAAATCGCGCCACAACGTCGGCGGCACCGTTGCGCCCATCGCATCCGCTGCGGCAGAAATGCGCGCTCGAAACAGGTCCTCGAAATCCGCGCGGAATGGCGTCTCGAACTCGTCGCCAGTCCACCACGTCCAATCCGAACCGCAGCCCACGGCGATGTGGCGCAACGCCTCGGTCCGGTCCGGCTCCCCTGCCCTTTCGGCGGCCCGACGTGCGCCAACCAGCGCTCGCCAAACGCGCCGATCGTCCTCATGACCGTACCAAATCGCGAAATCCGCGTTGACCCAGCTTCCCGTATGCAGCGTTGTTATCGTGCCCGTTGTCGGCGCAACAGCCAGCGTGTCTAAGGTCGTGAGTCGGTTGCCGAGAAACGACCGAAGTGCCCTGCGCAGGGCGCGGCCGGCGTCTGGGAAGGCCTCCCACGGATTCTCGCCGTCGAGTGCCAATACAAGGAAGCCGCGGCGGTCGACGTCCTCGACAAGGCGTGCCGCAACACGATCTGGGTCTTCGTGAACGGCATCGAAGGAGAGCCGATCGGACCAGGCGCGATCTCGAAAAAACGCCCGGGGACCCTCCGCGACCTGCCAGGGTCCGCACGATTCCGCGCCGTCTCGGTCCGACCGAGAACCTACACCCTCGTCGGTCGCAAACCAGACGAATCCAGCCTTCGCAGCCAAGGCCATGGCCTCGGGCGACACCGAGCCCTCGGACGGCCAAAGCCCGACGACCTCGCGCCCAACAGCGTCCGCGACCGCCTTCTTTCCCGCAATGAGGTCGGCGAGCGCGTCTTGGGGAAAGCGGAAGCCGACGTCGGGCACACCCGGCAAACAGCGCTGCGCGTGGGCGGTGTCGATGAGAAGCGGCAAGATTCCGTGATGAAAGGGGGACGCGGAAACGCCTACTTTCGACGGTCCCAACAATGATATCCGACGCAGCAACTCGACAATCACGGCGTCTTGGGCCGAAACCACGTGCGCGAGTTCGTCGTCGGAAAAGCCAAACCGCCGCTCCCGCAGCGCCTGGAGCTCAGGAAACTCGTCCAGCGCGGTGGCGCCAAACCACTGCAGGACGCTCCACACCCGCAGGTCGCGAAATTCCGACTCCGTATGAAGGTCACCGCGCGCGGCCGCAGCCCGGAGCGGTGCCCAAGCGTGCGACATCGCTGCGTTCCCCACCGCGGCCAAGCGCTGGACCACGCGTCGATCCCCTGGATCTAGCTCGACGAACGGGCGATTGAGCAAGGCCCGAAGCGGGTCCGACGCCCCTTTGGCAACGTCGTGAAGCTGACTCAGCAACACGCCGGAAAAGTTCAGCGTGACGCGGTCGTCGTGCGCAAGCGACTCCGACACCATGTCGTAGTAGCCGCGGATCGCGTGCAAACGCACCCACGGGAGCCTGGGCTGCCCGGTGGCCGGGTCGCGCACGTCGGGCTGGTGCAGGTGCCAAAGGAAGGCGACCCGCCCATGGAGACTCACTGGCCCTAAGGCAGCAGGAACAGGGTCCGCGTGGACAGCACCAAGAGCTCGTCGGCCATCAACTTGAGCACCACTTCTTCGGAGCCGGGGGTCCCGGGTTCGACGATGGAGCCATCAATGGTGAGCGTGAACGTGACGGGTGTGCCAGCTTTGATGTCGTAGTAGGCCTCTGGGTCGATCGACAGGATGAGGCCGAGCGGGTCGGTGCCGTCTTCGATTTCCAAGGTCACCTTGTCGAACCAGGCGCTGTCGACCAAGCCGATAACGGCGTTAATGACCGACTCGCGGAACTCGACCTGGTCGCCGCTCGTCCATTCCACAATCGCAGGCTCTTCGGTGCCATTGTGGTCCATGTCGCCCTTACTGTCGGTCACAAGGGCCAGTTCGGTGGCGTCGGTCCACTGGATATCGCCTGGGCCACAGTTGACACACACGCCGATCAGCTTGGCACCCAGCGCCGACAGCGCCGTGTACACGTTGAAGAAGGACGCGTCTTGGTTGCAGCCGCCGGGCGTTCCGTACCCGTCTTCCGGGTCTCGGTGCGGGGCGTCGGTCGCGTAGATGATGATGGGGAAGGTCTCGTCGCGGAAACCGAATCCGCCGAGTTCGCCGGTTCCCGGAACGACTGGGTTGTAATTTCCCTGAACCGCGCCACCGAATGCGTCGAGCGGACTCTCAATGAACGGCTTGACGTCCTCGTCGCTCGTATAGTTGCCATTGCAATTCATATCGTAGCCTTCGCCGGTGCCCGCCTGGTAGATCGCCTCAATCGTGGACTCTTCCCAATCGTTGCCGTTGTGGATGACCACTTCGTTGGCAAGTGCGGCGCCCACCAAGCCGACGTCGTCTGTTTGCTGCTGACGCAACTCAAACGGTTTGTCCGGGGGCGAACCATAGCCGCTGTAGGGATAGTCGTCGTACGTCGCCGCGCCGAACGTGATGTCCGGAATCTCCTCGGCAAGTCGGGCTGCGATTGTACCGAACTCGTCGGCCACCGCGTTTGCTGTGGACGACATGGAACAAGTCGTGTCGATGAGGAACGCGACGTCGCCGATCTTGTAGTCCACGTCGAACTCAAGCTCATAGGTCATGACGCCATTACATTCCGCGCCGACCAAGCCGATCCCGTAGATCTCGGCAACTTTCACGCCCGTTGGGTCGTCACTATCGGCGCTGAGAAGCGCGTCGTACGACACCTCTTCAATCGGGAGGAAGGAGACGTCTAGCGCCCACTCCTCGCCAGGCTGAAGGATTAGAGGAAGGTTGGGCGGATCATCGAGCGTATAACCAATGCCGTTAAGCGACAGCCCGCTCACGGTGACCGGACCCGTGCCGATGCTGCGAAGCAGAAGGTTGGTAGACTCGACACAATTCGGAGGAAGGGCACCAAACTCCACGTAGGTCGGAACGATTTCAAGGCCGGGAAGTGCCCACGTCCCTGTCACCTGAACGTTGTCGTCGGGGTTCTCCAGGTCAGACCCAGTGACGGTGAACGTGCCCGTCTCGTTGACCGAAAGCGGTGAGTATTCGACCACGACTTCCACTGTCCCGTCTTGTTGCAGCGTGATCGGGAACTCCCCCGAAAGCTGAACGAACGACTCGGAACCCACATACTGAACATCAAAAACGTCCAGCGCATCGACGCCGACGTTGGTGATGAAGAACGATTGGCTAGAGGACTCTCCCTTTGGCAGGGACCCGTACTCAAGGAGTTGCGGCTCAACGACCATGACTGGGTTGGGGAGGACGTCTGGTTCCTCTTTGCCTGCAAAGCCGCTTTCAGGCGGTGTGCACGCCAGAAGGCCCCACAACGCTACTAGACTTTTCGATGAGGTGAATCGCATTGACGTCTCCACAATGATTGGCCGATACCCACGCCACTCGGGTGCATCATACACCGCTCAATGCCCACACGGGGCCGTTCCTTGCAATAGAGTTACCGTACTGAACCAATTGGCATGACGTCCACAAGCCTCGTCGATCGTTACGCGCCCATTCCGCACGATGGCATGATCACGGCCGCCGCCGCGGACGCGGGTACAGGCGCCCGGATCACGGCGGACGCCACAGGGCTTGTGGCGATCGTTCGGCCCGCGGAAACGGACGCGAGTTGGGTCTTCTCGATGGCGGGTCCGGTGCGCGGTGCGGTCGCGATTTGCCCCGGTGGAACGTTGGCGGCGGTGGGCGACGATTTGGGCGCCGTTGCAGTTCACCGCACGGTGGACGGCGAATGCGTATTCGAGGACCTTAAGGAGGCCGAAAGCGGTCGGACGCGCGCCATGAGGGCCTTGGCGTTTCATCCGCAGGCCAAAGCACTTGCCGCCCTGAGTATTGATGGCGGTATTCGAATCTGGGACCTGTCCACTTGGCGGCGAATTGCCGCGATGGCAGGCTTTGGTGGTTCAGTGCTGGAGTGGTCGCCCAACGGAGACCGCTTGTTGGCCTGTGACCACAGAGGCCAGCCGCGGCTCATCGACGTGGACAGAAGCGAGGTGCACGACCTCGAACTCGTTCCAGGGGGCGTGCTCGCAGGTCGGTTCGTCGACGGCGGAGCGGTCGTCATTTTACTCGGTCCTACCGGCCTCGTACGCATGTCCACCCACGACGGGCGCACGCTTCGGTCTCAAGGCGCTCGGGGTTCGAGCGGCCTCCTCGGGCTCCAGATTTCGCCAGACGGGAGCCGCGCAGCCGCCATTACACGGCGGTCCGTTCATTCCTTTCGCACGGCCGACCTGCAGCCCGTCGATAGCAAGGGACACGGTACGGAAGCGGCCACCGGGGTCGGGTGGTGGGACATCTCCGGCCTGCATGTCGCGGATTCCCATGGCGCCGTGCACCGACTTGGCGCCCACGGTTCACTCGGACCCGTTCTTGCCGTCGCGGGAAACGCGTCGTGGCGCGTGGCGGCGCACGGGACTTCCGTGGCGTTGTGGCACGAGGATCGGCAGCGTCTGTCTTTTGACGTGCCCAGCGCCCCGGTCAAGATGGCCGTGGACCGGGAAGGTCGGCTCGTCGTGGTCGTGCCCAAGGACGGTCCGATCGTCGTCGCGGATGGACGTGGCAACAAGGTGCTGTTTACCGGCCCCCCAGACACGGCGCGCCCCTTGGACGTCTTCGTCGGCGGTTCCTATGCAGGCGTGCGGCGGCGAGACGGCGGCCTGCGATGGTGGGATCTCACCAGCAACAAAGAGCTGGAGCTCTCGTGGCCGGAAGCCGCGGCCTTGTCCGGCTCAGGGACGTGGCTTGCCGTCGTCACGCCACGAGGCTCCGTTCGTGTTCTGGACCCCCGAACCGGCGAAGAGGCGATTCCCGCGCCTACGTCACCCAGAACGGCACGCATTGTTGTGGTGGGCTTCGTCGCACGTAGGCCCGAGTTGCTCGCTGTGGACCAAGACGGACACCTGTTGCGGTGGGATCTGTCGGTGTCGGCTCGGGAATCGCGGGTGGCCCAGGCGGTGGACCTGATGAAACTCGACGCAGTCCCGCTGCGAATCGTCGGTACCGCAAGAGGGGATTGCGCTGTTCTTCAGTACCCAGACGACATCGTCGTCGTAGACTTGGCGCGAAAAACCGCGACGGGCTTAGGCGTGCGATTGGAAGACACCGGCGCCGTGGACGCCGAAACCGGCCACTTGTTGCTTCCGGCGCGCGGCAGCGCCATTCTCGAGCTCGACACGCACGGTGTCGAACACGCGGTGCTGCGCGCCTTGCCGTTTGGCGCTTTCATCGCGTTCGACGCCAATGGGATTCGTCAGCGCGGGGGCTAAATCCTGACCTCGGCGACTGCGTGCCCACCTGCCAGATCGGTTAGTCCTGCCGCCTTCCCATGCCTCCTCGCCCCACGACCGGCAAGCGCCCACCTCCCGGTCCGCGTCGGCCCCAAAAAACCGCCAAAGCGCCCGCGAATCGCAGTCGCAAGGGTGGCCTTGGCTGGCGCCGTTGGCTCCTAATCGAGGCCTTCGTCGTCGCGGTGGGCCTCGCACTCGGACTGGCCGTCGCCACCTGGCTTTCGGTCCGGGACGCCGAGGCTGACGTACGCGCCTGGCTGGCGGCGCCGCCGCGTGAGCTTCCCTCCACGGTGTGGTCGGGGTCGTCTACGATCAGGCCGGGCCAACGGGTCGATCTGCAAGGTCTAGTTGCCGACCTCATTGCCGCCGGGCACGTTCCTGGTACGGCCGGCCGGGACGACTCCGACGTCTACTCCCTCCACGAAGACGACTTGACGTGGTGGACACGGGGATCCGCTCGGAGGTCGTTGCGCGTCGTCGCCAGTGTCGTCGTGCACACCGAACCCGCAGACCAAACCACCGTGCCGCCTACGCCATTGGCGTTTCTGGGGGACCCGGAACGGCAACGGGCACCGCTCGACAGCGCCTCCCGCGGTGAGTGGTTGCCCAAAGCGTTGCTGGCGATGGAGGACACCCGATTCTACCGGCATCCGGGAATCGACCCGCTAGGCCTGCTGCGCGCTGCATGGGTCAGCGTGCGTGGGTCGGGCGGAATTCAGGGCGGCTCCACACTGACCCAGCAGCTCGCCAAGAACCTGTTCGTAGGCCCTGAGCGTTCGATGCAGCGCAAAGTGCGCGAGGCGATGTACGCGCTCGCGGTCGAACGCGTCCTGTCTAAGGATCAAATCCTGGGATTGTACCTCGGGGAGGTGTACCTAGGACAGGCTGGCACACGGCCAGTGTACGGTGTCGATGCGGCCGCTCGCGTATGGTTTGGCGTGCCCGCCCGGCAGGTTGACGCGGCCCAAGCCGCACTGATCGTCGGCGTCATTCCGTCGCCGAACGGGTGGAGTCCTACTGCCCACCCCGACGCGGCACGGCAACGTCGGGACATTGTTCTCCGTCGCATGGCGTTGGTGGGCGCGCTGCCAAGTGCCGAAGCCGCACGCTTAGCGAACACGAGCCTCAACCTGAGCCCGCTACTGCCAAGCCGCGTGCGCCTCGCGCCTTACGCAGTTGCAGCCGCTGTAGACGCCGCCGCCGCCGCTTTGGGAGATGACGCCCTCAGTGCCGGCGGCCTGCGCATTCGGACCACGCTCGACCCGGCGCTTCAACGTGAGGCCGAACGCGCCGTCCACGACGGGCTGGAGGCGGTTCGCGCCCAACACCCGACCGCCGAGCACGCCCAGGCCGCGTTGATCGCGCTTCGTGCGTCTGATGGCACGGTCGCCGCGTGGGTGGGCGGACGCAAATGGTCTGAGTCACCCTTCGACCGGGTGAGCCGGGCCGTGCGAGAGGCTGGTTCTACGGTGAAAGCGCTCACGCTACTCATAGCGTTGGATACAGAAAAGGCGCTTCCATCGACACTTCTAGACGACGCGCCGGTTGCCCGCTCCGTCGACGGGAAATCCTGGTCCCCGCAGAACTACGACGGCATCTTTGTGGGACCTATTTCCGTCCGCCGTGCGGTAGAAACCAGCCGAAACGTGCCTGCCGTCTTGCTCGCCGAATCGGTAGGCCTGGGCCCGCTCCAACGTTTCTTTCGTTCTGCCGGCCTCTCGAAGGCAACCGCCTGGCCTTCGGCGGCACTCGGGGCGTTTTCGGTGACACCGCTGGAGCTTGCAGAAGCATTCACAGGGCTGATCGACGGCGTCGTCAAGTCCCCCCGCCTCGTTCGCTCCATCGCCGATCGCGACGACAACCTGCTCGTCACGATTCCGTCGGAAAACCGCAGAATTGCGTCGAAGGAGGCGGCGATCCTCACGACGGATGTGTTGCGCGGCGTGCTCACGCGGGGCACGGGCCGAGGCGCCGGCGCGCTGGGGGTCGGTCCCAACGCGGCGGGAAAGACCGGCACCACCGACGCCGGTCGAGATGCTTGGTTTGCAGGCTACACCCCCGATCTTGTGGTCGTCAGCTGGGTCGGCCTCGACGTCAAGACACTCGGCCTGACCGGAGGCGAGGCTGCGGTGCCAGTGTGGGCCAGGTTCGTTGCTGCCGCCGGGCCTCCAAGTCGCAGGTTTGCGGCCCCAGAACAAATGCAGTCGATCTGTGCGGAGACCGGCCTGCTCGCCCGTGAGACCTGCCCTGAGTCATTTCCCGAACGTGTGGCCAAAGACGTAGTTACCTGCGACCTCCACGCCACCGCCAAGGTCGTTGCCCTCCCAACACCGGCGGCTGCGAGCGGCGAATCGTCGCGTCGCCGCGAGCGCCGTCCGCGTTAGCCGCCGCGCCTTTTGGAGGGCTCGGATGGACACGGCAACCCATCGCGTGTGTGTGAACACGATCAAGGGCCTGAGCATGGACGCCGTGCAGGCCGCCAAGAGTGGGCATCCGGGCATGCCCATGGGGATGGCGGACGTCGCGACCGTGTTGTGGACGTCGTTCCTCCGCTTCGACCCGGCTGACCCGCACTGGCCAGACCGGGACCGTTTTGTGCTGTCCGCCGGACATGGCTCGATGCTGTTGTACAGCCTGCTCCACTTGGCCGGATTCGACCTTCCGCTGGAGGAAATTCGCCAATTTCGTCAATGGGGCAGCAAAACCCCTGGCCACCCCGAGGTGGGCCACACGCCCGGCGTCGAAACCACGACAGGGCCCCTTGGCCAAGGTCTGGCGAATGGGGTGGGAATGGCGATGGCCGAGCGCAAGCTCCGCGAGGAGTTCGGGCCCGACCTCGTGGATCACCGCACGTTCGTGATCGTTTCGGACGGCGACCTCATGGAGGGGCTCTCTTCTGAAGCCGCCAGCCTGGCCGGACACCTGAAATTGGGTCGGCTTGTCACGCTCTGGGATGACAACCGGATCAGCATTGACGGGTCGACCGACCTCGCTTTTTCCGAAGACGTCTGTGCCCGCTTCGTCGCTTTTGGCTGGTTTGTCGCTCGCGTGGACGGTCATGATCCCGTGGCCG
>CAMASI010000095.1 GCA_945861065.1 Klebsiella pneumoniae
CCACCCTCGGTCGGAGTGCGTCAAGCACGCCTTCCCTCGGGTTGCACCCCGTTCCTCGTCCGGCGGCGGCCTCACCTCCCTCGCGACGGTGCTCACCGCTCTCTGCCGAAACGAGCAAGCTCGTCTCGGCGGAACCGCTATCTCCGACAGGCTTGCTAGAGACCGCAAACGGGAACAACAGGGGCGGACCACAGGGTCCCCCCTTTTTTGTGTCCTACAGCGGCGGCCAAGCACGTTGATGCGTTGTCGCTGGCTCCGTTCCTCGGTCATAGGCGATTCAGCCTGCTCCCTTCGGTACTCGCTGGCGCTCCTCGCCTCAACCTGCTTGGTCACCACTGTAAAGTGCGCTATCGGTGGCCATGTCTCGTGCGTCCCACGTACCCGACAGCCTGCCTCCGGCCGACCTCGACGCCTACCTCAACCGCGGTTGGTATCGAATCGGGCCGCGCCTGTTCACGTCCCGCTACCAGTGGAGCGGCGGCGTGTTGCGCTCAACCGTGTGGACCCGCAGCCGACTCGACGGGCATCGTTTCGGACCCAACGCCCGCCACCTGCTCCGCAGAAACGACGCGCTGTTGAGGACGGAGTTGCGACCCGCCTCGCCAGACGCCGAACGGGAGGCCATCTACCAACGCTACGTGCCTTGGGCAGGACCCGGACGGTCCAAGAGCCTCACCGAGTTCCTCCTCGGCGACGCCGGCGCCCTCAACGTGTTCGACACCTGGGAGCTGTCGTTCTTCCTCGGCGACCGGCTCGTCGCATTCTCGTGGTTCGACCGAGGCCTGGATTCGTTGCAGAGCCTGATCGGTGTGTTCGAACCCGAGTTTGAACACCTCAGCCTCGGGCGCTACAGCCTGCTCAGCGAGGTGAGGCTCGCAAGCCAGCAAGGCCGCTCCTTCCACTACTCCGGCTATGTGCTGCCCGGCGACCCAGCGATGGACTACAAGTTGTCCGGCGGCAACATCGAGTTCCTGGACGACCGCGACCTCAGTTGGCACCCCTGGGCCCAATTCGTCGCAGCGGAGGCGCCGCTCGAACGACTCCGCCACCGCATCGCCCAAGCCGTCAGGTTGCTCACCACCCACGGCATTGTGTCCCGAACGGTAGACAACCTTGCCTTCGACATCCCGCATTTCCATCCGCCGCTCGCTCACTGCGTCACCGAGCCGATCATTGCCACCGTCAAGACCCGCAGTGGCGGCATCGACCTTGTGATTTTGGCACCGGAGGGACAAGGCTACAGCGTCATCGTTGGGCACCGTGGCGCGGTCATCCTCGACCTGGACGGCTCAGAAGAGTCCCGCACGCTTCCAATCTGGGGCGCCGGCGACGTGTTGGGTCAGGGGCTGCAACTCACAGCGCTGCCTGGCCTAATCGTCAAAACACGTACTTCCGTCCCCTAAGAGTAGCGTCGGATTGACTGCCGGGTCGTCGTCGTCGCAATCGCCGACACCCTGGTAGTACCCGTCTCCATCATCGTCTTCATGAGAAATGGGGCGCAGTTCCCCGAGATTGAGGCAGGTTTCGGGTTTGCCGCAATCGGCGGGCCCCGTCGGTGCCGCGAAGAAAGGCGCATCTTTGTAGACGAGCTCGGCTGTGCCCGGCCAAGCGAACACGAAGATCTGGCCACCGGTAGCGGGCTCGGCAGGCAGGCAAAAGGTCGCGTCGGCCTCGACGTTGGCCCTCCGAATGCCGAGCGTGTCCTGCTGAACCGCGATCACCTCCGCGCCAAACAACGCCAACTCATCGTCATCGAGCACCGACCCACGCACACAGGCCGACGTGGGCGCGACAGACCCCACGGCCCACCAACCAAAACGAGTCATTTCCCCAATGAATACGCCATCGACGATGGCGGCGTCACCAACCTTCTCCCAAAATCCTGAGCCCACGTTGTACGCGTAGGTCGCCAGTTCGGACGCCAAGGCCAACGGAGAGTTCGGCACCACGGGTATTTGCCACACACCGGGCAACGCCATTTCCACGCCGGCGCCCTCTACGGACGGGAACCTGATGTGGGCAGCGGCGTAGAACACGAGGGGCTCGACGACCCCATCGCCTCGTTTCCGCTCGACAGAGCCCGGCAGAATCAACGAGTCTTCGGCGAGGATCGCGACGTGTTCCAACGCAACAACCCCTTCATAGGGCGCATCGTTGAGTGCAAAAGAAAGCGGCGGCCAAGTCACGGTGCCCGTCTCTCCCAGGTCGAGGACCGAGGGCACTGTGTGGTCGGCAATCCCGAGGTAGGTCAACGGCGCAAGCCACATCTGGAATCCGGCGATGTAGTTCTCCACCAGCGTCGCCGCGGCGTAGCCGTTGGTAAATCCCTCGGCGTTGACCGTCATCGTGTACGACAGTGCAGTCTCGTCGAGAAAGAGCGCAAAGCCGGCACTGTCGACGTCTGCATTGATCGTGTCGGCCACAACAGCGCTGTCCTCCGGGATCGGGAAAAGCGCCACGACCGCGTCGGTCATCGGCGCCCCGTCCAACAACCTCACGTTGACACCGACCCCGGTGCTTCGTTCCGGGGGCGGACCGTCCGTCGCACCGCCGTTGCCACCACACGCCGCCAACAACCAAATCATTTGCCCCCCTTTCTGGGTCCAATCATGCGTTCGGGTCGAACCCATTCATCAAACTGTGCGGCGGTCACGAAGCCCAGCGAAAGCGCTGCTTCCCGCAGGGTCGACCCTTCCTTATGCGCCTTCTTGGCAATGGCGGCCGCTTTGTCGTAGCCAATATGGGGATTGAGCGCGGTCACCAACATCAACGAGCGATTCACGTTCTCCTCGATCCGCTCGAGGTTCGGCACGATCCCGCGGGCACAGTGGGTGTCAAAGCTGCGACAGCCGTCCGCGACGAGTCGGCTCGATTGCAAGAATGCATCTATCATCAACGGTTTGAACACGTTTAGCTCGAAATTGCCGCTCGCTCCGCCCACAGTCATCGCGACGTCATTGCCGAACACACGTGCGCACCACATGGTCATCGCTTCACACTGAGTCGGGTTGACCTTGCCCGGCATGATCGAGCTTCCCGGTTCGTTCTCGGGAATGGAGATCTCCGCGAATCCACTGCGCGGACCGCTCGCCAACCAACGGACATCGTTCGCCATCTTGAACAACGCCACACACAACGTCTTGAGCGCGCCGTGCGCCATGACGAGCGCGTCGTTGGCCGCAAGGGCTTCGAATTTATTGGGCGCGGTCACGAAAGGCAACCCTGTCAACGAGGCAATCTCTGCGGCGACCTCCACGTCGTAGCCCTCTCGACTGTTCAGGCCCGTTCCAACGGCAGTGCCGCCCAGCGCCAACTCGTACAGGTGCGGAAGCGTTAGTTCCACATGCCGAATCCCCTGGTCGAGCTGCGTTACCCAGCCGCTGATCTCCTGACCCAGGGTCATAGGCGTCGCGTCCTGCAGGTGGGTCCGTCCGATTTTCACCACATGGGCGTACGCGGCCGACTTGGTCGCCAACGTGTCCCGAAGTGAGCGCACCGCGGGCAACACATCCTGCGTCAGCGCCGTGGCAGCAGCCACACTCATCGCAGTGGGGAATACGTCGTTGCTCGATTGCCCCCGATTCACGTCGTCGTTGGGGTGCACCCGCCGATCACCACCGCGGGAACCGCCCAACAACTCACTCGCGCGGTTGGCCAACACCTCGTTGACGTTCATATTCGTCTGCGTACCCGACCCCGTTTGCCACACAGACAGGGGAAACGCGTCGGCATGCTGCCCTGAAAGCACCTCGCCTGCGGCGGCTTCAATCGCAGCGCCAATGCGCGGGTCAAGCCCGCCGGACACCACATTCACCCGGGCTGCCGCTCGTTTGACCAAGACGAGCGCCAACACCAGGGCCACCGGCATGCGCTCCGTTGAGATGGCAAAGTTCTCGATCGAGCGCTGCGTTTGTGCCGCCCACAGCGCGTCCTCCGGCACATCGATGGGCCCAAACGTGTCCTTTTCGATTCGAACCCCGGCCATCCGACCCTCCGACACGCTTGCTAACGTTGAGCGAGCGGCGAGGACCCGCCATACACTGTCGGGAGGGTGTTCACGCATGCACAGGCACGTCGGCTGGCTGTTCCTTTCAGTTGCCTGCAAGCCCGACAAGGCGACGTTGCCAACCGATTCGCCTGAAACAAGCGCAACCACACATCCCGGGACCGATACCGACACGGTTCCCGGAACACAAACCATCGTTTGCGCCGACCCTTCGGCACGAACGACCCTAGGTTTCTTCGAACGCAAGACCGCGCCCGGGGCCGCCGCCGCAGAGCAAAAATTGACGGAAGGCGGAATCGTCGTCGCAGACTTCAACCTCGACGGACTCAGCGACATCTTTCTGGCCCGCACCCCGCCAGAAATGCGCAGCCTTTCACCAGACGGATCCCTCTACAGCAACACCGAGCAAGCGTTTTCCGGCATCGATCTCGCCGCACTGTTCCCCGACATCGTGGGAGGCGCTGCCGCCGACTACGATGGCGACGGCGACTTCGACCTGTACGTCACCCTGTTCGGCCACCCGAACGTGTTGTTGCGCAACCAGGGAGACGGCGTGGCCGGCAACCCGCTCAACGGCATCTTCGAAGACGTGACGAGCAGCGTTATGCCCGACCGGGACTGTCTCGATGACATCACTGGCCTCAACATCGACTGCTACTCCCAATCGGCCGCATGGGCCGACATGGACCGCGACGGCGACCTCGACCTTGCCGTCGCCAATTACGGAGACACGCCGGAAAACCACCTCGACGAACTCATGCCGCCCGGCGGCCGCAAAGAACTGTACCGCAACAACGGCGACGGCACGTTCGAAGATGTCTCGGCCATGCTGCCCGACTCTGTGCACGAAGCGTACGGTTTTCACATGATTTGGATGGACATCGACGAAGACGGCTACCCCGAGTTGTGGTCGGTTCACGACTTCGGGTTCATCCGGCCCAGCCAGCTCATCGACAACGTCGCTGGCACACTCAGCGTCGTGGACGTGAACAACGGGTTGGATAGCGAGTTCGAAGACATGGGCGTCGGGGTCGGCGACATTGACGGCGACGGCCGCGCCGATTTCGTCACCACGTCCTGGCTCAACATCGCGTTGCGCAAGTCCATTCCCGGCGACACGCTCAACGGCGTTCTCTATGTAGAGTCAGCCGATGCTCTCGGCCTCAACATCGACGCCGCCAAAATCGGCATCAAGAATCAGGAGTTCGGCTGGGGCGCCGAGGTCGCAGACTTCGACAACGACACCGATTCCGACGTCGCGGCAGTGTTCGGTTTCTGGTCCACCTACAAAAACAGCGCCGTCAACCAAGACGATGAACTGTGGCTCAACGACGCAGGAACCTTCGTCCCGGTCGGCAGTGAACCGCAGTGGGCTGTCGCAGACGAGGGCTCCGAACGCGGCCTCGTAGCCACCGACCTCAACCAGGACGGGTGGGTGGACCTCCTCAAAGGCTCACTCACGGGCCCCGCCATCATGTACCTATCCAGGTGCGGCGAAGAATCGTGGTTGGAGGTGCTGCCCAGGATGAACGGCATGAACCGCTTTGCCATCGGCGCCAAGGTGGTCGTTCAAACCCCCGACGGTCACACCCAGACCCGGTGGGTGTCCGCGGGATCGTCCAGCCTCAACAGCTCGGGTCCGCCTGAGGTGCACTTCGGCCTCGGCGACCAGATCACAGCGACCGTTAGCATCACTTGGCCTGATACCACCGTGTCCGTGTACGAAGACATCGACGCTTTCCAGCGAATCTCGCTGTCGCCGTGACCCCCACTGACGTGAGTGGTCAGGTTCAGGCAAGGAGCGGTCGTGCGATCGGAACGGCGCGGCCTTATATTGGGCGAGGACGTTCACCATGCAGTTGACCCGCCTGTGGTACCTTTCCGCGCTGGCTTGCTCCGCCGACAAGCAGCCGGTGCACACCGCAGACACTGGCGTTTCGGGAGGGGACGCCGACACAGACACGGATTCCGACAGCGACAGCGACAGCGACACGGACAGCGATACCGACTCCGACGCCGATAGCGACGTGTGCGAGGACCCGCTCGCGAGAGCCGCCCTCGCTTTTGACCGCCGAACGGCTTCCGCTCCCAAAGCGGAGAAAGCCCTACTGGCCGAAGGTGGAATCGTCGTCGCCGACTTCAACGGCGACGGTCGCAACGACGTGTTTATCGCCAAGAAGTCCTCCGAAATGCGCAGGCTAAACGCGGACTTTGCGACGTTCACGACCGTCACAGCCGCTGCGTTTCCAGGCGTGGTCGACACCGCGGAACTGTTCCCCGACGCTGTCGGCGGCGCAGCGGCCGACTACGATGGCGACGGCGACCTGGATTTATACGTCACACTGTTCGGTCATCCCAACGTGCTGATGCAAAACGACGGGAATGGCATTTTCACCGACGTGACCGCCGTCGCCATGCCGGTCCGCGATTGTTTCGACGACATCACCGGGCTCGACATCGATTGTTACTCGCAGTCCGCATCGTGGGCCGACATGGACATGGACGGCGACCTCGACCTGGCCGTGGCGAATTACGGCGACACTCCGGAAAACCACCTCGACGAGTTGATGCCGCCGGGCGGCCGAAAGGAATTGTACCAAAACAATGGAGACGGTACCTTTACAGACGTTTCTGCGATGCTTCCGACCTCGGTCCATGAGGGCTACGGCTTCAACATGATCTGGATGGACGTGGACGAAGATGGGTTCCCCGAATTGTGGTCGGTGCACGATTTTGGCTTCATCCGACCGAGTCAACTCGTCGACAACGTCGCTGGCACGCTCGACACCATCGATGCTGGAAACGGCCTTGACGTAGAATTCGAAGACATGGGCGTGGGCGTCGGGGACGTCAACGGCGATGGCATCGCGGATTTCGTCACGACCTCTTGGGAAGACATCGCATTGCGAAAGTCTAGCGTCGGCCCTATCGCCGACGGAACGCTCAACGACGTGCTGTACATAGACTCCGCCGATGCCTATTCGTTGTTGGTGGATTTCGACGGTGAAAAACACCAGGAATTCGGCTGGGGCACCGAACTGGCGGATTTCGACAACGACGCCGATCTCGACCTCATCGCGCTATTCGGATTCTGGCAAACCTACGAAAACAGCGCCAGGTGGGAATTCGACGAATTGTGGCTCAACGAAGGGGACAGCCAGACGCCCACGTTTGCTGCCGTGGGCGACGATCCGTATTGGGCCATGAACGAAGACGATGGGGCCAATCGCGGCGTCGTCGTCAGCGACATCAACCAAGACGGGTGGGTCGACGTGATTAAGGGGTCCCTCGAAGGTCCGACCCCACTCTACCTGTCCCATTGCGGAACCGAAGCTTGGCTGGAGGTGTTGCCGCGCATGTCTACGGGAATGAATCATTTTGCCATCGGCGCCAAAATTGTTGCCGAAACCACCGATGGGACCGTACAAACACGCTGGCTGTCCGCGGGCTCGTCGAGTCTGTACAGTTCGGGTCCTCCCGAGGTTCATTTCGGGCTGGGCAACCAAAAGCAAGCCACCGTGACCATCACCTGGCCGGACATGACGGTGGACGTGTACGAAGGGGTAGACGCCTTCCAGCGCATCGAACTCACGCCGCAATGACGGTGGCTGTGGCACTCGCGCTCGTCGGGTGCGCACGCGGTACGGGCGAACACACGGCGATTGCGCCAAAAACGACAACGCCCGAGGACACCGACTCCGACACGGGGCCCACTTCTGACGTGACGCCGGCGTCCGTGGTCTGCGCCGACCCGTCCGACCGAACCGCGATGGGCGCCTTCACGGCCACGTCGATCCCCGCTCCGCCTGCGGAATTCATCAACCTCACCGAGGGGGGCGTGGTCGTGGCCGACTTCGATGGTGACGGCCTCAGCGACCTGTTCGTCGCCAAGCTCGCTCCGATGCTGCTCCTGCTCAACGCCGATAGGGCCACCTTTTCTGATGTTTCCGCTGTCGCATTACCGGACGAGGCCATTTTCCTAAACATCGTAGGGGGCGCGGCTGCCGATTACGATGGCGACGGCGATATCGACTTGTATGTCGCCTTGTTTGGCCACCCCAACGTGCTGCTGAACAACGACGGCAACGGTGTATTTGTCGACGTGACCGCGTTGGCGATGCCCGACCGGCCGTGTCTCGACGAAAGCACCGGCCTAAATATCGATTGTTTTTCGCAGTCCGCGTCGTGGGCCGACATGGATCTGGACGGGGATCTCGATTTGGCCGTCGCCAATTATGGCGACACACCGTTGGACCCGCTCGACCCCACCATGGCGCCCGGAGGCCGAAAGGAACTGTATCGAAACCTGGGCGATGGGACCTTTGAAGACGTGTCGTGGATGCTTCCGGATTCGGTGCACGACGGCTACGGATTTCACATGATTTGGGTCGACGTCGACGAGGACGGTTTTCCGGAACTCTGGTCCGTCCACGATTTCGGGTACGTGCGTGCAAGTCAGCTCGTAGACAACATCGGGGGAACCCTCGGGCCGGTGGACGTGACCAATGGGCTGGATTCTCCGTTCGAAGACATGGGCGTGGGTGTCGGCGATATCACGGGGGATGGTGTACCGGATTTCGTCACGACGTCGTACGTGGACATTTCGTTGCGAGAATCCAACCGTTCGCTCGGCGTGACCCTCAATGGCGTCAGTTATGTAGACGCCGCCGACGCGCACAACCTGGAGGTCGACCCTCAACAAACGGGAACAAAACACCAGGAATTTGGCTGGGCCGCTGAAGTTGCCGATGTGGACAACGATTCCGACCTGGACGTGATCGCGACCTACGGCTATTGGCAGACCTATGTGTATTCCGGGCGATGGGAAAGCGACGCATTGTGGATAAATGAAACCGGCTTATTTAACCAAGTGGGGGAGGATCCATTCTGGGCAATCGACGACAACGGCGCCGAGCGCGGTTTGGTCGTGGCAGATCTCAACCAGGACGGGTGGGTCGACGTCGTCAAGGGCTCACTCGAGGGTCCGACACCTGTGTATCTTTCGCGGTGCGGCAGCGAAAACTGGTTGGAGGTCCTTCCCCGGTTGGACAGCGGCATGAATCGTTTCGCGATCGGCGCCAAAGTGGTCGCAACCACCCCCGATGGCCAGGAGCAAACCCGCTGGGTGTCGGCGGGCTCATCGAGCTTGTACAGCTCTGGCCCACCGGAGGTGCATTTTGGATTGGCCGACCAGGGAACCGCGACGGTGACGATTCGCTGGCCCGATCAGTCGCTCGACGTCTACGACGATGTGGTTGCCTCGCAGCGCATCGAACTCCGTCCGCGCTGAGGCCCGAGGCGGTGGAGCTTCCACACCAGTAGGTGTTCGAACTTCCCGGCTTGCGCGGCCTTCATCATCGCGTCGAAGCCCGGGCGCGAGGTGGTCGCGCCGCTCACACCCTCGTCGACGAATTCCGCGACGAGGTGGAGCCCACGGTGGGCGGCGACGGCGCGAAGCTCGTCTACTTGGAGCCCGACGTCTTGGCCGTGGTTCGTGGTGGAGACGCGGGCGTAGAGGGCGGCGCGGGTGGGCTTCACGGCCTCGGTACGTGACCGTGAGGGCGATCTGAACGGCCCCGGAAACTCTTCCCCTACCTTCGGCGGGGCCGCGGGCGTGGGCTCCGGGGGCGGATCGAGGACGCGTTGAAAACGGGGTGCGGGATCGGGAAGGGGTCGACAACCCGGCACCCGCGCGAGGCCCTGTCGCGCCGCACGTCCTCCAGGACGGAGGGGCGGGGTGCGCGTGGGACGGTCGGGCGGCAGTCCGTCCCGTCATCCCGCCGGACGGCCCCCTCTCAAGGCGTCGAGCACACGATCCACCTTCCGCACCTCGTACCGCGCACTGGGATCCGGCTTGGTGGCAAGTCGAGCCCGCAGCGCGACAAGCGCGGGCACGCAGGCGACGATCCGGAGATCATCGACGAGCGCCTCCGCGTCGAAGCGGCGAGCCTCCTCCTCGGAAGTGAGCCACTCACAAAGAATGCTGTTTGCGGCCGGTTGATCGGCGGCGTCCAACGCCGTGTAGGCGGCCCGGAGCCGTTCAGCGACCACGGTCGAGTCCTTGGTGCGACGAGCCTCATCTTCGGCGGACGAGCGACAGGCTTCGAGCCGGGTGCGAATCTCAGCGGGCGTCACGGTGACACCACGCTGATGAACTCGGGTGGAACCGCGTACGGGAACTGCATCTCGACACCCCCTCCGGGCATCCCGAAACTACGCCCAACCTGCGTCGCATCAGGGATCTCGAAGCCAGCCGCGCGCATCCCGGCCACGTCGATCCGCAGCACGGAGTCCGGGAGCCCACGGTTCGGAGGCAGGGCGAGGTCGATCTGGGCTTGCAGCGGGCTCAGGTCACCCGTCGTCGTGGCGTATTGGCCGGGAGTTCGGCCACCTGCATGCCGGTGTCCTGCTCGGTCGTGCTCACCCGGGCGTAGATCGCCGCTCGGGTGGGCTTGTTCGAGGTGGTCGGCATGATCGCCCTCCACATCGACTACGCCGTGGGCCAGAACCCGTGGACCTTCGTCCGTCGCCGGGCCGGAACCGATCGACAAAGTCCCCGAGGGGCCCGGCGACCGGCGAGGAGGTCGCACCGAAAACGCGTTGAAAACGGCGACAGCAACGGCTTATTCGTCTCGGTCGCTGCCGCGCCGGTGTGCGACCCAAAGGACAACCGATGCCGCGAAGCCTGGCAAACAACCGGCATCCAGGAACAGCGCGATCCACCACAATGGTCGAAGGTACCCAGTGGGATCGATGAACGCCCCGAGCGCGAGGAAAAACCCACCAATAAGCGGAATCCAGGAGGAGGCATGCGGACCTGTGATCCGTCGCGCAAGGATCACCCAGTTCAGGGCAGAGATGTATGCGCCTGCACAAAGCAGGACGACTGCGAGAACGCCTCGAATCACGAATACGGGTTCCGTCATGGCGCTGGCGTGATCGGTGGTGCGCCGGGCGGGGGCAGAAGCGGTGGAGGCGGGGGCAGCGCGGGGGTAGGCACATATCGGCGCTGGCCGAGGAGACCCTTAACGAACCCGTCGGGACCGAAACCCTGAGGCCACTGGAGGGTGGATGGCGGAACCCGGAAGGTCTGCCCCGAACTCAACGGGGCAAACTCGTTGCCGAAGCCCGGTTGCCACTTTCCGGACCAGAAGTAGTTCCACCGAGTCGCACCGCCGCGCATGACCCAGTCCCCGGCCTCAAGGCCAGAGCGACCCCAGCGGCTTACCTGGATGGCCTCTGAGGCGCCAGGCACCCCATCCATTAGGCGGTTCAGCTGTGTGCCCGCTCCTCCGGGACCTAGCTTCACGCCGGCCACCGTTGCGGCCAGCGAAATGTCCTTCAACACGCTATCCCGCACCAGTACGGAATCTGGGCCGGGTGCGTTCGCTGTGCCGGACAACTCGTTGAGCGGCCCTGCGATGAGCACATAGGCTGCGGCTTGCAACCACTCTTCCGCTGTCGGTTGGTCGATGGAGACCGTGTTGCCACGCGTCGCAACGTACGCGATCTCCGACAGGGTCAGGTTTGGGGTCTCGCCGCTCGGATCCTCCCACCGGTTCGTATTCGCCACCGCGTAAACGCCCAGCATCCCGGCTGGCGCACGCTCCAAATCCTCCGTCAGCCCAAGCGCAAGCAGCGGCTCCGCCCCCATCCACACCCCGTCCCGCAACAGCGCATGCCGCACACCCCGGTGCACCAGCCGCAACTCCCGGTCCGGGTCAGAACCGTGAATCCCGTCCATCTCCCACGGCGGACCCGCACTCATCAGCGCGATCGGAACCCCATACGCACCCACCACCTCGTGGCTCAGCTCCTGCAGGTCCTCGTCCAGTGTCCAAACCGCCCGACCGTCAGGCTCCGTCAGCACCACCCGCTGGTCGCTCGACGCCCCAGGCAGAACCCGAAGCCACGGCAACACGACGTCGATCTGGGGTGCCGCCACCCGTCGCGTGTCCTTCTCCCATCCGCCAAAACGCCACACCTTGCCCGCGCTCCCATGGTCCTCCCACACCAGCGCGTCGTTCGCATCGTACCCGAAGTTCGCCGTTCGCGTGACCACCGTCGGCGCACTGTTCGGCGCTGTGTTCTTCTTGTGCTCCACCTTGAGCAACCGACCGGACCCGTCGTAGGTGTACGACCGCTCGTTCACCTTGCTCCCACTCGTCAACGCGAAGGACGATGTCCATTTTCGCATCCGACCGGCCGCGTCCCAGGTATGCGTGTCGGTGTTCAGGCCGTTCACCCGCCGCGACACCTCGCTGAACCGCGGCACAGGGTCGTACACCCACCCGCCCTCGTGCTCCAGCATCACCTCCTCGGGGTTGCTCAGAACGTCGTAGACGTACGTCTCTGCAGGCGTGCCATCGCGAATCGCCTCTACGATGCGCCCGCGGTCGTCGTAGTTGTAGGCCAGCGTGCCCACGCCGCTGATCACCTTGTGGGCCAGCGAACCGTTGGCCGAATGGTCGTAGTCGATCGTCTTCGTCCACTGCTCGGAAGACCACGCCAGCGACGACACCGCGGCCGGGTCGCTCCGTTCGACTTCAAGCGTCAGGCTGTCGCCCATCGGGCGCGTGGCAGACCACCCCGAGTGGAGGCCGAATGCGTCGAACGACGAGGCCACAGACCACGAGCCGGTGGCCCAGGTCAGGTCCTGGCCCAACAATCGGCCGGACGCGCTGTACGACGACGCCACGTCCACGCCAGACGGCGTGGTCCGCGACAGCTCGCGACCGTAGCGATCGCGCTCGGTCACCACGGATGCGACCGTGCCGTCGGTCCACGTGCGGGAAATGTCTGTCGGCAGGCCGTCGCCGCCGATCAGGCCGCCGCCGAGGTCCACGCCAGCGTAGCTGTAGTCCGTGTGCCCCCAAGGGTCGGTCACCCCGCTGAGCGCGCCGATCCACTCCGAGTCCCACGCCCACGTCGTCCCGTGAAAGCCGCCGACCCCGTTGGATACCGTCTTGCCGGTTGTCCGACCCACACTGTCCCACGTCCACGAACTCAGCAACTCGCCGCTCGGGCCATGCTCCGACGACGGGAATGCGCCCGCATACGCAAAGCTGCGCCACAGCACGTCAGCCAGGTCGGCCGCCCCGCGGCGCCACACGGTCCGGCGCCTGCCCGCACCGTCACAATCCCACTGGTACCGGTTTCCGGCCGCGTCGACAAAGGTGCGCACCCGGCCCAGACCGTCGAAGGCATAGGTGGCAACCACGTCGCTGCCTTCGACAACCTCGTACAGTCGCCCAAGGCCGTCCCGACGCTCCGTGCGCACGAGGCCCAATTCGTCTTCGGACGTCGATTCGCCCGGCGACGGGTAGGTCCAGGTGACGTCGCCGCCCGACGACGACCACGCGCGCCGAAGCAGGCCCAAGGCATCGGTGTCCTGCTCGCTTTCGTTCTGACTGCCATAGGCCCCCAACGTGCCCGTCCACGACGACTCCCGGTGCGGCTGCGTCGTGCGCACGACCCGACCCAACACGTCGGAAATCCCCTCGGCGACGATCCACGCCACATCCGTCTCGTCCGGCTCCCAGTGCTGCAAGCCGTCGCCGAATCCGTCCAACACGCTGTACGCCACCACCGCCGAGACGCCCTCCGCGTCCACCCGGTACCGGTGCTCCTCGGTCACATTGGGCACAGACTCGTCCTGGTACACCCATGTCGACAAAAGGTCCCCAGGCGCCGGCACACCTGCGAGCGCCCGCCACTGCTGAACCAAACGGCCAAAGGCATCCAATGACGACGCAACCACGACCCCGTTTGCATCGGTCTCGGTCACCACCCGGCCGCGTTCGTCCAGCGTTCGGGACGTCGCATGGCCCAAGGCGTTGACCCCGCTCGTGACCACGCTCTCCCCGAAGCCGAACGATGTCGCTTCCCATTCGGGAACCACAGCCCCGGGCGCCATCGAATCCACCGGACCCACGCGGGAGGCCAACGCGCCCCGGGGCGAGTAGCCGAACATCCAACTGAGCGTCTCGCTGGCCAGGGCTGCCAGCGGACCCGAGGCAACCACCTGCGCCACGACCTTCCCGCGGTCCAACTCCCCGACAGGCTCATAGGTTTGCGACCCAGACTCCACCAACGCCCACGCATAGGGCGCCACCGGGTCAGCGGCATGCGTCTCCATGGCATCGAGGACGAAGCCGAAGGCCGGGGCTGCGTCGATCGCGGGCAACCACGTGGCCGTCACCTCCACGTCGTCCTGGGGCCGATCAGGGTCGCTTACCGACACGACCAGCGGGTTGCCGAAGGCATCGAAGTCCACCTCTGTGGTCACCACGCGCGCAACGGCTGCCGGGTCCTCCGGCCACACCGTCACCACCCGGCTGTCCGGCCACCACACCGGAAAGTCAGCCAGTCCTCCCGCGTCTGTCCACGTCGACTCGACGCTTTCCGCCAGCAGGTCCACCGGACCGGACGGCGCGAGCGGGTCGATGTGGATGTCTGATTGCGTGGGCACGCTTCCCAAGGCGGCCAAAAGTGTTGTGGTCGCGTTGCTACCCGTCCACGTCCAGTAGGGGGCCTCCGGCGTCCACCGCCAATCGTCTACAAATGTGCTCGCAAAACCCCACCAGCGCCCGTCCACGCTTTTCGGCTGCTCACGCACGTAGGTGGTGCGATGGGCGTACCCCGTACTCGGATCCTCAACAATTGTCTCGCTGACGACAGGACGAGGCGACGGGTCCTCGTGGCGCGTAAACACAATCGGACAATATTCCCCGTCACAAGAATACGCAATACCTCCACCACCGACGGCGCCTCCAGGCCAGTCCCTCGCCGAGTTCCCCCACGCGAACGTGCGCTCTGCACCGGTTCCAATTGTGATTTTTTCGATCAGAAAGGGGCGCGTGCCTGGCCCATACACCAGGCTCGCTTCCTCGAGTTGGGTCGCCACATCAAGGCTACCATCCCCGTTGAAATCGGCAACGCGCTGGATCTCCGTCGTCGAGGTTCCGTTATTCCAAAGCAATCCGTCGGCCCATAAATCCACCTGGAACAGATCCCAACCCAGCTCGTCCATGTGCGGGTCGATCTGCGTGACGACTTGGAACGACACGCTCAATGAAAGCGTCAGCGGCAGATGCGGCGGAAGCGGCCGTCCCGCGTCAAATCCCGTTCCGTAGTTTCGATACCAGGATGCCGCTTCGCCGTCGAACAAATCCATTCGACCGTCTGCATCCACATCCAGGAGGGCACCCGAAACATAGCCAATCGAGCCGCCGGACTGATGGCACGGCGCGTGCCCCAGCTCAATCTCATCCCATGCTCCCTGTACCATCGAATCCCGAAGTGGGACGTCCCCCGAGTCACCAAGGAAAAAGTCCTCGAAAAGGCCAGAGGACGAATTCGCAGCCGCAGGAAATTCAGTCCATGAGTAGACGTAGCAGGTACCGGGCACCTGAACATCGACAGGCATGCCGCTGGCTGAAACGTCGACAACAAGGTCGGCGGCGGGCAACAGTGTGTTGGCGTCGAAGAAGTCAAATCCCGCATAGAACTCCAAGGGGGAAGGCACATACGCCACGTAGGACTCGAGCGAAGGGCTGGGGATATTGCAGGAACTCCGCTGTGGATTCGCATCCACGGTCGCCTCGATCCATCCTACCGGCGAGGGCCACAGCCGCGGATCGGCCTCCCAGCCCACACCGTCGCCCAACCAGACATTCCAAGTCGGCGCGCCCTCCGTCCAGCCAGATGCGTCGACTCGATCTGGGATCCCGTCCCCGTTGATGTCCAGAAAGCCGGCGATCCGCCGTTCCTCGGCGACCCGAACGAAGTCCTGGTCCCACGTATCTCCCAAGCACTCCAGCAATCCACTTCGCTGATTCCACGCGCCATCTACCCAAAGGCTCGGCACAGCCGGCCATCCGGCGTCCCGCCCTCCGGGGTGAAGGTACACTGCGACCTGCGCGCCGAGGTCCGCCTCCGACACCACGATGTCCTGCCAGCCGTCCCCATTGAGGTCAAAGAGATCCACCGATTCGTCGTCGTCCGGCAGCACGACCCACTCGTACGCGACTTCGTCGCAGTCATAGTTCAGCAGCGGATCTCGTTGGAGGATTCGACTGTACTGAAATGGAGCGCCAACCGTCCGGCTTTCCTTGAAATTGCCGGACCCAGCCCCATACCAGATCGTCCATTCGTTCGAATTATCCCCAAAAAGATTGTAAGCCATCGTATTCGTATTGCCGGAGGAAATCCCCTGCGCGGGCCCCCCCGACTCGACGATGTCGAGGAAGCCGTCGCCATCAACGTCCACGAGGCGGGATTCACTGAAACTGGCGTGCCGGATTTCCTCCATTTTCGACGGGTGCGCGTTGTCGCCCGACTCCACGTAGGCCACGGCAACGGACCAACTGCGGTCGGCCTCAACTTCCGGGCCCAGGGGGGGGTTGGCCGATGGCCAGAAACCCAGGTTAGTGGAGCCCGCCGTGCTCTCCCTGGGAGCCGACGCGGTCGGGTTGCCGTCTTCGTCGACCTCCAGTCGCTCCCATTCCAGAATCGGCCCGGTCGCGCTCTCCCACAGGCCCGTGCTCCAGCGCATCCCCTGGCCCACGTAGTCGAGGATGCCATCGCCAGTGATATCGGCAACCGTGACCAACGCACCCATGGTGTTGCGCGTCCATGAGAACTCGGCGATGGCCAACCGATCCGGAACAGGACCGACGGAAGCCGGATCCTCGACGACCAGCGCAGAGATCAGCTCCTCGCCAAGAACGCCAACTCCTCCCTCGTGTTCGGTCCACTCGACAACATAATTGACGCCATGAACCCAGGCGCCCAGGGCATCGGCGCGGCTGTGGATCTCAACCCTGTCGAGGCGTTCGTCGATGAGATCCACCGCGCCCCCACCGCCCTGAAGGCTCGGTGACAACGCGGGTCGGTATGCAAAAAGGACTTCGACGAGTGCGTCGCCCCCTGGTTCCGTGGTCCCCCCATAGGACACCTGATCCAAGCGCGACCCCGTCCACGTCCAACGAACCGCATTCCCGAAGGCGTCCCACGCCTCGATTGGGCGCCATCGATTCACGTCGATGGCATCAAGCTCGGTCCAAACGCCGTCGTGGCCAATCGTCCACACGTCTCCGTCTCGCTCGACCAACGCGGAACCAGGGTTGACCGAAACAAAACGCCACCCTGGCCCGTCCGCCACGATGAGGCCATCGAGCCCTCCACCCGAAACGACGAACACCTCACCGAGATCGCGGGTGGCGTTCGCTTCGCGACCGACCGCCCGGTGAATGTCGATCCAACCCGACAGCTGAAATCCGCGCCCCAACCGTGAGTGCGGACCACCTTCGCTATTGAGGCCGACCACCACGCTCGGTGAAAGCAACGCCGGTGGCAGGTCGAGAGGCGAGGACCACGTGGCGCCTCCACCACTGTTCACACCGCCTCCCCCGCGCGGCGCCCCAAGCGATCTGTTCGCCTCGTCCCAGCGCGCAAGCACCGACGGCGACTGGCCGTCGCCGCTAAAGGACAGCCCTTCGAGGTCCCAGCCAAACGCAACCCCAAACAACCCGACGGCGACCGCGATCACGGGGCACACGGCGGCGACACGCGACCCGTCTGCGCCTGATAGGTCGCGAGCAACTGCGCGCAGGCCGGCTCACCCGCCATCTCGGGCGTACCGCATTCGAGGAGGACGCAGTAGGCCTCGCAGGTCCCGAAGGCGTCGCCCTCTACCGCCGGGTCGCAGGGCCCAGCCGCGGCCGCTGCGATCCCAAGCCATGTGGCGCTCAACGCCAAAAGGGCAATTCCTCGAAACACGAGGCCGCTACTCAGGAATACCGACCGACCGACCGACCGACCGACCGACCGACCGACCGCAAGACTCGTGCCACCATTTGGCCCTCCCATCCGGTAAGCCAGCATATCATGACCGCTTGCATTCCCTCCACCTTTCTCAAGCGCGATCGCCCTCAGGTGCCGGGCTCTGCCGACCGCTTCGACCGCACCAGATACCCATGAATGCCCAGCCGCCGCACCTCGAACTGTAAGCTACACAACCCGCCGCCGGAGATTCGACAGCCGTCGACGGTCCTCCACATCCAAATTTCGAACCAACAGGCCTGCGTCACCCCGCGCTGACAGGACGTTGCC
>CAMASI010000096.1 GCA_945861065.1 Klebsiella pneumoniae
CCCGGGGTGGCCGGGTTCGAACGTGGCCCTCACGCTCGGGCAAGTCGCTCCGGACCGGCTCGGTACGGCGATCGTGAGGGAGTGCAGCGGCGGGCTATAGCGCCGCCGTGACGTACACTTTCGGCCTCGACACCTCCCCGCACAGAACCCAGCGCCGGTTTATCGGGGCTGACCCCTCAGGCGGGCCGCAGGGCGTTTGGTAGTAATCACGCGATGCAGGTAGTACCTTATGAATCCGGAGCAAGAGGCGTACGCTGGAGCCTGAGGGGTCAGGGATGAGAAACCCGACCTGACCTCACGCCTTGACGAGCGCGACCCCGTAGTCGGCGAACACGTGATCCCGCGTCACTATCGTCAGTCCCTCGACCCTCGCCTGCGCGATGAGGAGGCGGTCGAACGGATCTCCGTGATGGGGCGCCAGTCGACCCACCTCCAACACATGCGCGAGGTTGACCGCGAGCGATTGGGCCGCGAACTCGCGTTCGAGCTCCCTGCAGATGTCCTCCACCGTCCGATGGAGGACGAGCTTTCCCAAGGCGGATTTGATCAGAAGCTCCCATGGGCTCACGACGCTCAGTCGGATTTCGTCGGCGCCGACGATCGCTGCGCGGGCGGCCGCGGAGAGAGCGCCGGGCTCAGAGACCGCCCACAGGGCGGCGTGCGTGTCGAGAAGCAGCCTCATCGAGAGACGAAGTCAAGATCATCGATGGACAGTGACTCATCGAAGTCGTCTCGAACTGTGGCGACGCCGGGCATCGTCCCAAAGCGTCGCCTCGGGGTCGGCAGCGCCCGGACAAGGCGAGCGACCGGATGGCCATTCCGCGTGATGACGACCTCCTCGCCGGCCTCGACGGCGTCGAGAAGGCGGGAGAGATGGGTCTTGGCGTCGTAGACGGAGACGGGTTCCATGTTTCTCAGGATAGCCTTGACCAGACCGCTGGTCAAGGAGCACCGCGGGACGTCGTCGCCCCCGGAGACGACTTCGCGCTGGTCCTGAGCCAGGGACGTCATGCCTCGGTGGCGCATTCGAGCAGTATCCAAGGTTGAATGCGAATCCTCGGTGGCCTTACCTCCCCACACCCGACCCATCCCCGGTTTATCAACCCTGACCCTTCAGGCGGTCCGAACGGATCATGGTCTGGTCGCGATGGCGTGGGGACTTGACCTTGCGCGCGCTTGGGGCTATCTAGTCTGTCTAGACTGGAGCATCGACATGCCGGCCGCCTGGCAACTCCAAGAAGCCAAGAACCGCTTCAGCGAGGTGGTTGAGGAGGCGCTGCATTCTGGCCCGCAGACGGTGACTCGCCGTGGCGAGCCGGTGGTCGTGGTCGTGGCCATCGACACCTGGCGGCGCGTCGCGGGGCCGGTTCCCAGCCTGAAGGCGTTCCTCCGCTCGGCGCCGCTGGACGGGATCGAGCTTTCCCGCGACGGTGTCGACCGACCCGACGTCGTGCTCCCGTGATCCTGCTCGACACGTGCGTGATCTCGGAGTTCGCCAAGCCCGCGCCTGACCTCGCGGTTCTCGCCTGGATGGAGCGCGTAGGGGACGACTCGCTCCGGCTCTCCGTGCTCACGCTGGGGGAGATCAAAGCGGGGGTTGATCTTCTCGACCCCGGACCGCGCAAGGCAAGCGTCGACGCTTGGCTGAGCGAACTCCGGGCGACCTTTGCCGACCGAATCCTCCCCGTGGACGAGGCGGTCGCCATGCAGTGGGGCGCGATCAGCGCGGCGGGCCGCCGCTCGGGCCGAGTGCGACCCCCAATCGACGCTCTGCTCGCGGCCACCGCGATGTGCCACCATCTCACGCTCGCGACACGGAACGTTGCCGACTTCGAGGGAACCGGCGTCGTTGTCGTCAATCCGTGGGACGCGACGCCCGGCTGACGCCGCGGCCGATCCCCGCACGGGGAGGGCTCCGCATCGACCGCCTCGCACGACATCCAGCATCAGGCGAACCCTACGAACACCCAAGTTGCTCGGGCTACGTCAACCACGGCGCGTACGTGAGCTGCGTGACCACCGCGGCCAACAAGGCGAAGCCAGCCGGCCTCCTCACCGGCAAGGAGAAGGGCAGCATCACGAGTGCAGCGGCGTTTGTGCTACAGACCGACGAAGTCTGGGCACAACACGTAGGGGTTCCCGGCGCCTTGTTCGGCGCCGATGGCCAACGCGCGAAGCACCTCTTCGGCGTCGGGCGGATCGGCGTCGTGCCACGCGATGAGCGTGGCTACGTCCTCCTGCGGCGTCAGTCGATAGCGCATCGCGAAGTACAAAATGGACCGGGCCGCATTGCCTTTGTGTGGGTCACGAGGCTCGAACACGAGTCCTCCCGCACCGGCGCCCAAGCGACTGCCGCCCTCTTCCCAATCCACCGAGCCCGTCACCACACCCAACGGGTAGGCGCTGCGAACACTGTTTGAGGCGCTGTCGGTGGGGTAGAGGTGGTTAAGATCACACTTGGCAGGCACTTCCTCGGCGCCGAGGCTCTGTGGCCAAGTGTGTTCGGTGTTCATGTCGTCGGAATCTGGCTTTTCCGACGTGACCGCTACGACGCGACCCGTGTACACGCATTCCACCGCGCTCTCCACATTGTCCAGCGTCAAGAACATGAACTCGGTGGCCACGCCGTAGTCGCCGCAGGCCTGCCTCCCGGACAAGTCGTGAAGCGCGTCGGTAAGCTCGGTCCCCACGAGCCCGCGCGTGGCCAGCCAGTAGCCTCCCTGATCGCAGGCCGCGCAGTCGTACACGCCGTCGCCGTCCGCATCGACCTCGTCCCGGTGAAGCGACCCGTCGCAGTCGTTGTCCACGCCATCGCAGGTCTCGACGCCGGACGGACCCCGACCCGCATCACCGTCATCGCAGTCAAAACAAGCGTCCGAGCCATCCCCGTCCGCATCCACAGTTGCACACGCTGCGGGCGCCGAAGGGCCAGATCCCGTGTCGTCCGGAGCGACCGTGCAACCCAGCCAAACACACCACAACATCACGGCCTCGTCCAAGGGGGGCCGCGTTATCGCAGGCGCCCCCACGATGAAAGAAAAGCACGTCCGCATCCGCGTCGAACAGTGTCTCGCATTGGCAAAGGCTTCGAGTTGCCCTCGCCGCAGCTTCGGCGCGTTGTTGCTCGACCCCGAACGCAACGTCATCCTGATGGACGGCTACAATGGTGGGCCCCGCGGCGGCGGATCCCTCTGTGGCGGCGACACCTGCCTGCGCGACGACCTCCAGGTGCCCTCCGGTCAGCGTACGGAGATTGGCTGCCACCACGCCGAAATGAACGTGATCTGCAACGCGGCCGCGAGCGGGGTTGCCTGCCGGGGCGCCTGGCTGATCGTGACCGGCGAGCCATGTTTGATGTGCGCCAAGCTCATCCACCACGCCGGAATCGTGAAAGTGCTGGTCGTTCGCGGAGGCTATGCCGGCGAAAACGGCATCGCCTACCTGCAAACCCACGGCGTAGGCGTCGAACCCGTAGACGGTCCAGCCGACCCAAGAACCTCGGTCTGACGCAAATGGACAGCCCCATCGCGCCGGCGACGCGCTGGCGTGACGAAGTCTTCGTACTCTCCCGCCTCGCCCTTCCCGCCATCATCTCCCAGGTCGGCCTGGTGCTGATGGGCGTCGTGGACGTCGTGCTGGTCGGCGCACTCGGCGCCGATGCCCTGGCTGGCGTCGGGATCGGCCATGCCTACGGGTGGGGCAGCGTGATTGTCGTGCTCGGCGTTGTGCTGGGCCTCGACCCGATGCTGACCCAGGCCGTCGGCGCGCGCAAACCGGAAGCTGCCGGCGAGGCCTTTGTCCAAGGCACGGCATTCGGCCTCCTCCTGTCCGTTCCGGTCGCCTTCGCCTGGGCGTTCGCCGAGCCCGTCCTGCTGGCGCTGGGCCAACCCCCGATCGTAGCCACCGGTGCCGCCGACTATTGCCGGGCGTTGTTGCCAGGTTTGCCCGCGTTGATCCTCTTTTCAACGCTCCGGCAGTTCCTTCAGGCCTGGGGCGACATGAGCACGGTCACCGCCGTCATTCTCATCGCAAACGTCGTCAATGGCGTGCTCGCCTGGGCCCTCATTGGAGGCCATCTGGGTGCACCCGCGCTGGGAATCACAGGAGCCGGCCTCGCCACGGCGCTGGTTCGCATCGGGATGGCCGTGGCCCTCTGGCTGCTTGCCCGACCCCGACTTCGGAGCGCACGACCTCGGCTGTCCTCGATCTCCCCGCCGGCCCTGCTGTCCCTCGCAAAACTGACCTTGCCGGTTGGACTTCAGATCGGGCTGGAAGTGTGGGCCTTCAATGCGGGCTCTTTCATGGCGGGATGGATCTCCGCCACGGCGGTTGCAGCACATACCGTCGCGCTCAACGCCACTTCTTTGTCGTTCATGGTCGCCCTTGGCCTGTCACAAGCGGGTGCAACGCGGGTCGGCAACCTCATCGGGGCCGGTCATCCGTGGCGGGTCACAGCGAACACGGCGCTCCTCTTGACCGTCATCGGGGAACTGCCCGCGGCGCTGCTCTTTACGCTGCTTCCATTGGCAGCGGCCGCCTTCTACACCCACGATCCAGCCGTGCTCGGATTGGCCGTATCGGTCTTGCCCCTGGCCGGGGCCTTTCAGGTATTCGACGGCCTACAAGCGGTGTTGTTCGGTCTCCTCAGGGGCGCCGGGGACACGCGGGTGCCCGCGCTCGCAAACATCGTTGGATACTGGCTCATCGGCTTACCCCTCGGCGGGCTTCTCGCTTTTGGGGCAGGATGGGGGCTGGCTGGCATCTGGGTGGGATTCCTGGTGGCCCTAGGCACCGTCGCCACCCTGTTGTTCTGGCGGATTCGTCACGTAATCGTAGATCCCGTTGTTCCGACGTCTACCGTGCTAGAGTGCGCCGCCGATACGCTCCCGTGACGGTTGCCAATGCAGCCGGGCATCAGGGAGCAGGAGACCGAAACCATGCTTTCGTTCATCATCATGACCGCAATCGCCCAGGCCCAAGTCGCCTGCAGCAACACCCTTGCGCAGGACCTGAACTGCAACACGGTGGACGTGCATCTGGAGGAGGACGTTGACATCAACGACCCGCTCTGCAACGTCAACCGTGACGCCTACGGCGTGCCCTACAAGTCGGCAGACTACTACTATGACTACACGTCGTACGGGTGTGAGTACCTGGTCACCGACTACGACGCAGATGCCGACGGCCTGGGCGCAGGCGCTATCTACATCCCGCCGGACGCAAACTACCCGGACACCATCGGCATCCTCGCCTGCGACAACTGTGCGGAGATTTGGAATCTCGACCAGGCTGACATCGACTGCGACAACGTCGGCGACTTGTGCGACAACTGCCTCCTGTTGAAAAACGGAGACCAGGGCGACTTCGACGGTGACCTCGTCGGCGACGTGTGCGACGTGTGTGTCTTCGCTTACGACCCCGACCAACGCGACACCGATCTCGACGTTGTGGGCGATGCCTGCGACCTCTGCCCCGACGTGTACGACCCGCAGCAGTACGACAGCGACGCGGACTTCATCGGCGACGCTTGCGACTCCTGCCCGTTTGACATCAACCCGCTTCAAGAAGACATGGACGGCGACGGCATCGGCGACCCGTGCGACATCTGCGTCGTTCAGTTCAATCCGAACCAAGACGACCTAGACAACGACGGCGTGGGCGACGTGTGCGATGTGTGCCCCGAAGTCTTCGACAGCAACCAGCCCGACGTCGATACCGACGCGATCGGCGACCTGTGCGACAACTGCCTACTTATCCCCAACACCGGTCAAGACGACAACGACCTCGATGGCGTGGGCAACGTGTGCGACAACTGCCGCGACGTCGTGAACCCGCTGCAGAACGACATCGACGAAGACACCTTTGGCGACCTGTGCGACAACTGCTCCGAAGTGGAAAACAGCGACCAGCTCGACAGCGATCTCGACCTTCTCGGCGACTTGTGCGACAACTGCCCGCGGTTGGAGAACCCAGAGCAGCTGGACGCAGACAACGACAACATCGGCGACCTGTGCGACGACGAGTTCCAGATCCGCGGTGGTGGCCGGTACACGAAAACGCCAACGCAGTCCTGTGACGCAGGCGGCGCGGCGCCCAATCTCGGCTTCCTGGCTCTGCTCGCGCTTGCGGTCCGCCGCCGTCGGTCCTGAGTCCAGCCTTGTTTGGCTGGATCCTGCTGGTAGCGCTCGCTTGTAAGAAAGACGAGCCCCTACCCGTAGACACCGACCCGTCGCCCACCGGATCGACCTGTCCCGACGGTTGCCCGTCGGAGGAGATCTGCGACGGGATCGACAACGACCTCAACGGCCAGATCGACGAGGGCGATAGCGACGGCGACGGCGTTTTCGACTGCTTCGACCCCGAAGACTGCGATCTGGTCGACAACGACGGCGACGGCGAAATCGACGAAGGCTTCCCACTTACCGACACCGACGGCGACGGTGTCATCGACTGCGCCGACGAAGAAGAGTGCGACGGTGCCGACAATGACGGCGACGGTTTGGTCGACGAAGGCTTCGACTCAGACGAAGATGGCCTCACCGATTGCAACGACGTCGAAGAGTGTGACGGCCTCGACAACAATGGCGACACCGAAGTCGACGAAGGCTCTCCCGACATCGACGAAGACGGCATCGCAGACTGCGTAGACGTCGAAGATTGCGACCATGAAGACAACAACGGCGACGGCCTCATCGACGAGGACTGGCCTGACGTAGACGCCGACGGCCTTGCTGACTGCGTAGACACCTGCCGGTTGGGCCCCGAAACCGCAAGCTGTACGGTCAGTTTTCCAGGCAGCACGCCCGTGCTGACCTGCGACGCCGGATTCAACCCGTCGTTCACCTCCAACAGCGCCGGGTGGATCAGTATCGACATCGACTTGGAGAACTGGGACACGCTGATCGTAGACGCAGATTTGCTCGATGCGACCGGCTACAGCGTGGACCTCGGAAACTCAGACACCTGTGACGGCGACGGCGGCGACCAGTTCTCCAGTTTCTGGAACGAGGAGTTCCAACTCTACGACAACGACATTTCCTTGTACGCCAATGAACTCTCGAACAACCTGCGTTTGGTCAATCAACTCGACGCTGTCGCGGCCGAGGATTCGCTTCACATCGAAGTGTGCGACAACATCATCCGGTGGAACACCAGCCTCGTGGATGATGTGGAAGCCAGCGAGCACGTGTTTGAGCTGAGTGGCGACGAACTCGATCTTGTCCTGTACCCGGTGGACTACGCAGACGAGAAGCTGCACCTCGGCTTCAACCACGTCCCGAAGACCGGCTCACCGAAAGCGGGTTCAGGCGTGATCTCTGCGTCGTTCACGGTGGCCCGGGGTTCCGCGCCCGAGTGAGTCGACGCCCGATGTGGCCCTTCAGACCGGAGCGACAAACTCCGCGTCTAGCCGCTCGTCCTCCGCCCAGGTCCCACCCATCGCCAGCAGGACATGGCCCCCGGCGCACACCTCCGCGTCGAAGCGCCCGCCGCGCGCGCGCGCCGTCGTCCACACGGCAACGTCGACCGATTCAGGTAGCGGACCGAAGACGTCCAACCGGTCCAGGCCCGTGGGCAATGCCGCGTGCCCCCGCGACGCTCGCACCCACAACACCATGAGCTGCAGCACACAATCCACGGTCAGCGGGTCCGCCGACCAGCCAGACGCCGGACGACCGAGGTCTGACGGCTGACTTGCCCGCACCACACCGACGATTCCCGCGTCTGACCAACCCGAGATCGACGCGATTCGGCGGAAAACGGGCCCATGGAACAACCAGTCCGCATACGCACGGGGCAGGTCCAGCGGAAACGTCCGCCCGGACAGGCCCGTCGTCGGGCGCGGTTCGCGGGTGGCCGAAGCAGAAACCAGCCTCGCTCGGTACCGCAGCCTGCCCTCGGCGTGCAGTTCCACCGCAAGGTCATCTCCTTCCTCGGCCCAACCCAACTCAACCGCAACGCGCTCCGACATCGTCAATCCACGCGCAACCAACAAGTCGCGGACGGCCAGCACAGTCCCGGGTTTCACCTGTTGCCCCAACGTCAGCAGCGTCTCCGCGACAAATGCGATTGGCCATACGGCCGAACCCCGCAACCGGTGCTGATTCAACTCCGGCGCTGCCGGATCGACCCACAACACCATTCGCCCAGACCCGGGTCGCGGTGCCTCCAGCACCACCACCGGGTCGGACCCCCGCTCGACTTCATCCACGGCCGCCCCCGCACCGTCCGCCACCGGAATCGGGGCCATCCCGAGCGATCCGAAATGTTTGGCGAGCCCGGCGTTGACCATCCCGCCGCCCCAGGGGCCCCAACATACGGCCGTTGCCCGGATGCCCTCGGCACGAAGTTGGCGCGCCGTATCGCACAGAACCTCGTTGGCTGCTGCGTAGTCCGCCTGCCCGCGATTGCCTTGGCGACCGGAAATGCTGGCAAACAGCAACACGAATTCGGGCTGATGGGCGCAAACCGCGCCCCAAAGTGCCGTCCACCCATCGACTTTCGTCGACCACACCCGCTCAAACTGCTCGTCCGTCTTGTCGGACACGAGCTTGTCGGCGAGCACGCCAGCACCATGCACCACGCCTTTGACCTTCCGACCTACCAGCGCTGCCGACAGCGCCGCGCCGTCCCGCACATCGGTAGCGAGCAGGTCCACCCGACCGCCGGTGGCGGAAAGCGCCGCCAACGTCGTGCGCACCTCCCGCGACGCACGAACAGCCATCGCCGCCTCCGCAACCGCTCGTGGCGTGGGCCGCGCCCCTTGCCCCTGCAGAAACGCCAGGGCCGCTCCTTCCAGCCCGCGATCGGCCACGCCAATCGCCCACGCGGGGTCCGGGTTTTCAGACGTCCTCCCCACGACAAGCCAATCGCACCCCCACCGCCGGGCCATCGCCAGGACCACCGCCGCCGTGACACCGCGCGCACCACCCGTCACGACGACCAAATCCCCCCGTCCCACAGGCGGAATCGGTTCGCCAGCCAGCGGCACGACGCGATCCGCCGTGGTCGTCAGGCCCCCTTGCGTGCGCACGTCGGCCACGCCGGGACCGACCCACAAGCCCGAAAGTTCACCCGAAACAGCGAGAAAACGCGCGCCGGGCCGTTCGAGCCTGAGCGTACGAATCAAGCCCGGCAACCCTGGGTCGTCGCCCACCGCCGCAAGCGACACCTCCGGTGGCAACTGACGCGCAAGCGCAAAAGCCGCTCGTGTGGTCGCCCCGCACAGGATCACCGTCGATGCGCCCGTCACCCCGTCCACATCCTGCCGAGCGTGCACACCACGAACGGCCAACTCGTGCACCGCCGCAGCCGCACCCTCTCCGCTGAGCACCACCGGGGATGGCCACCCCCACGCCTCAGCCGCGACCGGAACCCGACCTACGACGCGTCGCTGAAGTGACCTCCGAGTCACGAGGTCCGATGCCAACTGAACCAACGGCGGCCCAGGGTCCGTAGCGACAGCCACGACCGGCGCGGGAGGCGCCACCAGCAGGCCGCTGGTTTCCGTCGGTGCGCGATCCGCCCCAACACTCGCAAAGCCCAAGCCATTTCCGAGCTCGGTGAGATGATCGACGATTGCGCCGAGCGTCCGCAGGCGGGAAAGCGTGTCGTTGTCGGCCTCTGGAAGCCCGGCGACCCGTTCCTGAACCGCACCGAGGATTTCCACGCGTTTGATGGAATCCACACCGAGGTCGCTCTCGAGGTCCATGCGGAGTTCTAACAAGTCCCGCGGATAGCCGGTTTTCTCGGCAACCGCGGAGAGCAGTGCGGCAACGATGACGTCCCGTTGCAACGGTGTCTTTGGTCGGAGCAGGTCCGGAACGATCGGACCCGGAGAGGCGCCATTCGTGGGCGGCCGGGCAATGCTCTTCAAATAGTCTACGACTTGCTGGAGCGTGCGGAGCCCCGCCATGCGTTCGTTGTCGAGTTCCGGTAGCCCCGGCACTTCCTCAGAGACCGCCGATAGAATCTCGACGCGTTTGATCGAGTCCACGCCGAGGTCAGATTCGAGGTCCATCCTCAGCTCAAGTAAATCGCGCGGGTAGCCGGTCTTCGCTGCGACCGACGCCAAGACGACGGACGCAAGATCGAAGTCGATAGCGACCGATCCGGTCGGAGCCTCGGTAGGCCGCTTCGTCAGGGCGCCCTTCGCATCGAGGATGGGCGGCAAGTACGATGGCGACGCGACCGACGTCCCACCCCCACTTCCGATGCCGCGGCCCTCCAACAGGGCGACCAGCCCCGCTGGCACGTCTGGCGGGCGTTCCGGGGTTCTCGGGATGACCCCTGCAGCGACCGGCGAGACGGGCCGAGCGACTGCCGACGACGCACCGATTCCCACTGCCCCCAACAGGGCAGCCTGTGCCTGAAATAGGGTGTGGAACGTCGCATTCGCGCGGTCCGCTTGGTCGAGAAACTTGGCGTGTACTTCCGCCGTCTTGACCTGAAGCTCCTCAAACGCGACCAAGGCGCGGCGCGTCGCGTCCAGCAACGCTGCCACGTCTCCAGACATTGCCACGGGCGTAGGCGCGTGTCCGCCCGTCAAACTGTCGGCGAGACGAGGCGGCGCGGCCACGGGGGCCGCGGTCGTTGGAATCGCGCTCCAGCCCTCATGGGCAGGCGGTGGGAGCTTGGGCATCGGTGGCTCCAAAGTCGAGGGGTTTCGAAAATTGGCGCCCGCAATCGGAACGCTGGTGCGTGTCGCAAACCGAGGGGGGTCAGGCAACCGCCGCGAAAGCAGGGGCGCCAGGTTCACGGGGACCCCCGCGGCCGCAAGCGCCGCGAGTGCCATCAGCAGCGCCCGAGGCTCGTTCACCGCATCGACGGCCACGGCCACATGGGGCCGCCCCCGAAGGTTGCGATGCACAAGCCGCGTCAAGACGTCGCGCGGACCACACTCCACGAACACCCGCTGACCTGCGGCGTACAGGCCATCCACGATTTCGGAGAACCGAACGGGTGACGTAATCTGGGTCGCCAGACAGGCACGAATGGCGCCCGGGTCCGATGGATACGGTGTCGCGGTCGCATTCGACCACACCGGGAGGCTGGGCGCAACCACCACCACACCGTCCAGGGCCGCCGCAAAGGGCACCGCAGCGTCGGCCACGAGAGGGCTGTGAAACGCAGCGGACACGGCCAGAGGCTTGACCGTGTGGCCGGCGGCCTCCAACCTTGTCGTCACGGCCCTCAACGCATCATGCGCGCCGGAGAGCACCCCCTGTTCCGGGTGATTGCGATTGGCAAGCACGACGGGCGTGCCTGTGAGAGCCGCTTCCAACACGGGCAATGGCGCAGACACCGCTGCCATGCCTCCCCGAGACGCGCCCGCCATGGCCGCGCCGCGCTCCGCCGACAACCGCATCAGCGCGCCAAGGTCATAGGCGCCCGCCACATGCAACGCGACCAACTCGCCGTAGCTGTGGCCGCAGACCTCGGTCGGTACGACGCCAAACGAAGCAAGAAGTGCCGCCCACGCCACCGACAGCGCGCCAATCGCGGGTTGTGCATTTTCCGTCGCCACCAAACGTGCCTCAGCCGCAACCGACTGCGCCTCCGTCCATGCGTGCGCCGGCCAAACGACATCCGTGACCGACTGTTGGCCCAACGCCAAACATTGCGATTCCACGCGGTCGAGTGCCTCCCGAAACGTTGGCCACGCTACAGCGGCGCTTCGCCCCATTCCTACGCTCTGGGAACCCTGCCCGGGAAACAAGAAAACGGGCGAGACGGTCTGAAGATCGTGCCCAATCCACACCGCGTCGCCGCGATCGCCGGTCCGCGTCAGCGTGCGGGCCTCCGCCACCCTCGCGCCGACATCTGAGGCCGTTGCGACAAACGCCGCCACAAATCGACACCCCGACCGCCAACGTTGGGCACAACTCCGAACCCGATGGGCAAAGGTCGGGGCGTCCTCCATCACGGCGACCAAGCTCACATCGAGCTCGGCGACGCTATCGGCCCCGATCAAAAACAGCCCTACCCCGTCGTCGAACGCGGAAGGGGAGGTCCCTACGTCTTCCTCCAGTAAGGCGTGGAAATTCGAACCGCCAAAGCCGAAGGCGCTCACCGCCGCACGCCTGGGCGTGGCCGCACCATGCACCCACGGGTCGGCCACCGGAGACAAATCGAACCGCGTGCCGACCAGTTTCGGGCTGGGTGTTTGCACCTTGGCCATCGGCGGAAGCACACGTTCGTGCAGGGCCAACGCAGCCTTGACCAGACCCGCGGCACCCGCTGTGCTCTTCGTATGACCGATCTGCGCTTTAACGGAGCCCAAGCGAACCCGTCCTCCGGCGCCTCCATACACGTCGACCAACGCCTCCAACTCGGCCGCATCCCCTGCTCTCGTGCCAGTGCCGTGCGCCTCGATCAACCCCACGCTCGCTGGGTCAAAGGAGGCCGCGGCCAACGCCCGACGCAGCGCCTTCACTTGGCCGGCAGGATTGGGCGCGTAAATGCTCTTGTAGCGTCCGTCCGAACTGCTGCCGACCGCGTGCAGCACCGCGTACACGCGTCGGCCCGTCGCACGCGCGTCGGCGAGCCGCATCAACGCCAAAATAGCAATGCCCTCGCCGATGAGGATGCCGTCGCTGTGGGCGTCGAACGGGCGTGCTTCGTTCTTCTGCGACAACGCTGGCGTCCGCGTGAAACACTGAAACATGAAGGCGTCGTTGAGCGTGTCAGCGCCACCGGTCAGCGCGAGGTCAGAGCGTCCAAACCGAAGTTCGTCCACGGCGTACTGAACTGCGGCGAGCGACGACCCGCAAGCAGCGTCCACGACACAATTCGTCCCTCCCAGATCCAATCGATTGGCGATTCGGCCCGCGACGACGTTTCCCAACAGCCCAGGAAACGATTGTTCCGTCCAGACGGGCATATGCGCCCCGATGTCACGAGCGACGACGTCCGCCAACGCAGGATCGATTCCGCAGCGGATCATCGACTTGCGCCAGGTCGGTCCGTGCAACCGCGACCCCAACGACACTGCCATCTCCTGCGTTCCAGTCACGCCCAAGATGGTTGAGGTGCGACTCCGGTCCCAGCCCGCCCCGTCCGGATCGAAACCCGCGTCGCGCAGACATTCTCGAGCGACCACGAGCGACAACAGTTGGGTCGTATCGATCGATTCCAACTGGTTCGGTGGGATTCCAAATGCCATGGAGTCGAACGGAACTGGATCGAGAAATCCTCCGCGGGTCGCCCAGCTCTTGTCTGCCGTCTGTGGGTCGGAATCATGAAAATCTTCGACGCGCCACGAGTGCCCAAGCGGCACGTCGGTGATTCCATCCCGCGCCGCCAAAATGTTGCCCCAATAGGTGGCAAGGTCGGGTGCCCCTGGAAACAGGCAACCGATACCAACGATTGCGATCGGAGACGTGGTTTCAGCCATTAAAACGCTCCTCGCCGGTGCAAGGGCCGGGGCCGCCAATCAAAGGCCTCTGGACCCGGTTCCACACCTTGTGCGCGTAAGACGTGGGCCCGGCTGATGGCTGCCGCTCCCGCCATGAGATTCGCCGCAATATCGACCGCGCTTCGCGCAAGGGGGTCAGCAAGATGGCTGCCTGCGGCCCAAGCGTTGAAAGCGCCCATCGCGGGCCCACACCAGACCTGAACGTCCGCGCGACGGGATTCGTCCCCGGAAATCGCCCATTTGCTGGACAAACCGAGGTACCAACGAAACACGAGGGCCATCTGGTGACGAGGCTCCCGGGCCGCCCTCTCCACTTGGCCCGGATCGCGTTCCGCAAAAAACGCCGCGCAGTCCGCCCACACCTCGTCAAAGGAGCGGCGCAGCACACCGCCTTCTACCCGACGACGTTCGGCAAGCGGAATCTCGGACCACGAAGCGTACGACTTCCACAACTCGCGCAACTGTGCAGCGCGGGGGCCGTACATCGTGCCTCGTTGCAACACCTGAACCTGGGCGCCCTGCTCGAACATGTCCGACGCCGGCGCCATGCAGGTGTCCGCCATGTCGGCCTCGCCCAGCATCGCCCTGACCATCGGCGACGTGTCCGCCTCGATCGTGGCCTGGTTCACGGATCCCGTCACGACAAATGCGGCACCCAAGGCAAACGCTGCCGCCACAGCGGAAGGGGTACCCAACCCACCCGCCGCCCCGATCAACGTAGCCCCACTAAGGCCCGTCTCAGCGGCCACTTTGGCCCGGTGCGCTGCGAGCAGCGGTAGCAACACAGACAAGGGTCGGCGATCCGTGTGCCCACCCGAGTCCGCCTCCGCCACCAACGCATCTGCCATCGAAATCGACCCTGCCAAAGCAGCTTCCTCCGGGCGAATCCGCCCGGCTTCGACGAGTGCCCTCACCAACCGTTCCGGCGGCGTTCGGAGGAAACGGTCCGCCACCTCCGCGCGCGAGACCTTCGCAAATACACGATTCGGGGCGACCACCCGACCGTCCGCCAGCCGCCGAATCCCCGTGAGCCGGTACTGCACGAGCGGGGCGGTCAGTCCCACAAAAGCCGACGCCCCGATAATGGAAATGCCCTTGTTCAAATAAAGATCGACATTTTCCTGCTCGGCTCGCGGGTCCTGGGGCGAGTGAATCAGGTCAAAACCCACTGGCAACCTAGTCGCCGCGGCCTGAACTGTGTCGATCGCTGACGTCACCCGCGAGACCGGCAGCCCTGCCGAACCGAAGAAACCCAGAAACCCCGCACGCGCCATCGCAACCACGAGCGCGGTGGAAGCAATGCCATTCGCCATGGCGCCTGCGCAATACGGTACGCTGACCCCAAAAGTCCTCCGGAATTCCGCATCGCCGAGCCGGTCCGGCGTCCAAGCCGGAACCCAAGCCAGCAGCGGGACCGAACCCGACGGCGCCGCTCCCCATCCCATCTGCACAGGCTCGGTGACCCCTGGGCCGTCGGCCGTTGTCACTACGGCAAAGCCGGCATCCAGACGCCGGAGTGCACTGACGATGGCATGACGCCCCGTCTGCGACCTCCCTGGCCCTGGCACCGCCCAACCCGCTGGGAACGACCCTTCCATGCACCTGACCGAAAGCGCCGCGGGGCTAACGCGACTCGCACGGCAGAGTGATCTACACGTTGCCGTCGGCCGTAGAAGCGCTACGTTAAGAGCACAACGCGCCGATCGTGGTGCGCCATTGGAGGTCTGTATGATGCCACATCTCATGCTGCTTGCGGCAAGCGCCCTCGCCCAAGGCGTCGGGGACTTTGACATCCAGCCCGAGATCCTGCTCGACGCCGACGCGGGATTTGGCGACGGGTACATGACGAACGGGGCCGGAGCGCCCACCGTCTTTTACGACACTTTTCATTCACAGTACGTGATGATCTTCGAATCACGCCTTCCGGAAACGGAAGCGACGTGCACGGTAGGCAAATGGGGCCTGGGTTTCGCGACCTCAGACGACGGCGTCGCCTGGGACGCTCGCACGACGCGCCTTCTCGGTCCGAAAGACGGTTCCTTTTACGATTGTGTGGCCGGCCAGCCCACCGCATTCCAAACGCTCGTCGGCTACGCCGTCGTGTACTTCAAGGCCGAGCAAGGCAGCGACGCCTGCGCCGTTGTGACACCCAGTTGGGGCTGCGCACGGTTTACTGGCGTCGGCCGCATGCTGGTCTACTTCAAGGCCGATGGCACCGTGAGCAAGACTGTGGTGGACACCTTGCCCAAATTGGTTCTGGCCATCGACCATGGCCGTCCAAAAGTCACCTACAAGGTGAACAAGTACTACATGATGCACGAGCGGCGCCCTGCGATCTGGGACGCAACGGCCACCACCATCACCAAGCTGTTCACGGGGGCGTCCGAAGTGATCACGCCGGGCGACATCGTGTGGGGCCCAGACGAGATGTTCAACGCCAGCGTCATCTGTGAAGACGCCGACGACTTCCCGCTGACGACCTATGTCGGCGGCAAAGACCTAGACGGCGCAGTTCCCGCCCTGATCTCCACGGGTTCGCTCGGCAAGGGCGTGTCAGCGGACGGGTTCAACTGGTTGCTCAATACGGATACCTACTTCACCTGGAATGACGAACTTCAGTTCCGTCATTGGGAGATGCTCCGCTTCATCGACAACAGCGGCTACCTCCTGTACTACTCTGAGAAAGACCCCGGAACCGGCAATCCGCAGATTCGCATCGCAACCACAACGCCTACATGGTCCGGTAGCAACGTGCACGCCAAACGCTGCTTCGACTGAACCAGCGTCTGGGCGAGCGTTCACACCGCTTCGACCGTGTGAATCCTCCCTGGAAACGCTTCTGTCAGTGCGCGTTCCACACCGAACCTCAAGGTCGCGGTGCTCGACGGGCAGCTGCGGCAGGCGCCGTGCATCGCCACATGGGCCACGCCGTTCGCCACACCCACAAGGCGGATGTCGCCGCCGTCTCGATGCACGCCCGGCAAGATTCGCTCGGTGATGACGGCCATGACCTCCGCCTCGAATCCCTCCAATTCGTCGGGCGCACTGTCGCCGTCGAAGGGTTCGCCCAGCAGCAACAACCACCGTCGAATCGCAGCGTCTACGGCGGGGTCGATGTCGTCCCACGACGCGCCCGCGTCGCGTTCTACGGTCACCGTGTTGTCCCTCAGCAACGCTGAACGAATCCCCGTCACCTGCAACAACAGGCCACCCAACCCGGTCGCCGGCCGCTCAGGCGTCACAAAGAACGGCCTGCCTCGGGCGAGCGCACGGTCCGCTTCATACAGGCGTCCGTTGGGGTTGGGCGTGCCACGCGCATGCAGTGTCAACGACGCGGTCACGGCCCAGCGTTCATCGACGTAGTCGAGTTCCACACCCGCCAAACGCGCCAAATCTGTGTCACTCAGCGTGACAGGCAGGGTCACGCCCAGAGGAGGCGGCCCCTGGCTCGGTCCTTCACTCGCTCGAACGACAAATCCACCTTCTGCCGGCACCAAGTCGATGTGCAAGCCGTCGCCTTCCGCAAGCGCTGCCAATCGCGCCGATGCGGCCGGCGTGCACCGCAGCGGACCCTGGACCACGACGGCCGGGCGCGAGCGACCAAAGGCCGCGCGGACCGCATCGAACAAGCCCATCGTCCCTCCGAATTCTCTGAGCGGCGCCTATCCCTCGGAAGGGCGCCGCGCGGCCCCGCCACGCCTGAGCCGACGGTGCACGCCGGCCACCTGTCGATACTTGTACTGGTGGTGGGCGTTGTCCCCGGCTTCGTTGCCGCGCGCCGTCGCTTCGTCCACCACTTGGAACTCCGTCAGCAAGAACACAACCCTGCCCAGATGCGCTTCGTTGCGCACTGACGCCGGAAGTCGAACGGGGATCTCGACCACCGCGTTGATCATTCGATAGCTAGAACCCGAATGTTCGTTCTTGTTGCCGGGTTTGACCAATGGCTGATCGCCTTGCGGTTCCTTGGTCTCATCGGGTAGAAAAGGCGCCAGGTCCTCCCCAGTGACCAGGTTGTTGTGGGATTCCCGCGGCACCACATAGTTGAACGGAAACATCTCACGCGCCATCCAAGAGATGGTTGGCACGAGATCTTCCGCAGTCGGCACGACGATTCGAAATCGCATCTTGTCGAAGACCGTCGCTGCAATCGTCTCGGCCTTCGACAAGAGCTTGGTGATCACGGACGCGCGGGACTTCGCGGAGCCGTAGAAAGCGGTGACTCGAAGGCCCGCCTCCGTCAACTCGCGCACCTTGGCCGTGACATGCACATGCGCCAGCCGGATGAGCTCCGCTTCCGAGATCGGCGTGCGGTGCCTGAGGTCGGCGACCTCCATGTGATGGATGACGTGCATGAGTTTGAGCACGACGCACGCGAGCACCTGGGTTCGCCGAAATCCTCGCTGATCCCCAGCCCATAGAAACACATCGCGGACGTCGCCAGGGCTGCGCAACTCCGCTGGAAAGGTGAGGTGCAGGTGCTCTTCCAGGTAGCTCACAGCTTCGTTGAACACGTACCGCAGCCGACGAGCGTCCATCGGATCGTCGAGGTCCAGCAGAAGTGTACGGAGGTATCGGTCCACGTCGTCGTAAGAACGAAAAGCGACTGCTTGCCAGTCCACAACGGAGGCGCCAGACAGGAAAAGCCGGACCGCGTCGGCGTCCAACCCACGAAGCAA
>CAMASI010000097.1 GCA_945861065.1 Klebsiella pneumoniae
TCCCGTACGACGGGATCGACCACGCCTGCGACGGTCTGGAAGATGACCTAGATGGCGACGGCTTCTTGCTAATCGACGACTGCAACGACCTCGACGCGACGATTTTCCCAGGCGCGCCTGACATCCCCTACGACGGCATCGACCACGCCTGCGACGGCCTGGAAGACGACCTGGACGGCGACGGGTTCGACCTTGTGGACGATTGCGACGACTTGGACGCCGACTTCCATCCTGGGGCGCCGGACCTGCCTTACGACGGCATCGACCATGCCTGCGACGGCCTCGAAGACGATTTGGACGGCGATGGATTCTTGCTCGTCGACGACTGCAACGACGTCGACGCCACGGTTTTCCCAGGCGCCCCCGACGTCCCGTACGACGGGATCGACCACGCCTGCGACGGTCTGGAAGATGACCTAGATGGCGACGGCTTCTTGCTCGTCGATGATTGCGACGACCTCGATGCCGATGTGTTTCCTGGCGCCCCGGACGTGCCGTACGACGGCATCGACTTCGCCTGTGATGGCCTGGAAGACGACCTGGATGGCGACGGATACGACCTCGTGGACGATTGCGACGATTTGAACCCTGCGGTCAATCCCGGGGTTTTTGACGTGCCTTACGACGGCGTAGACGCCGACTGTTCTGGGAATGACGACTTCGATGCCGACGCGGATGGCCACGTGAGTGACGCGTTCGGCGGTGACGACTGTGATGACGGAGATGCCTCCGTGAACCCGGATGCCACCGAGGTCTTAGACGACGGAATCGACCAGGATTGCTCCGGGATCGATCTCGTCGGCCCAGTCAAGGTCTTGGCTGACCTCACGACGGGCAACATGGTGATTACGGAAATCATGCACGACAGCCTTGCGGTCGTTGACCTCGACGGAGAATGGTTCGAAATCTGGAATTCGACGGTGGATAGTTACAATTTGAACGGGTTGAAACTCCAGGGGGCGTCGCCAGCGGAGGCATTTACGGTGGACATCGACTTGTTGGTCGAGCCTGGCGGCTTCGTGCTGTTCGCGAGGCATTCGGATCCGCTGGAAAATGGCTTAATGAATGGCGTAGATTTTGAATACGACCGTGCGATCGAGTTTTCCACGTCGGATCAGTTGTCGATCACGAAGGGGTTCGGATTCATCGATCTCGTGACGATTGGACCCGCAGGAATCACGTCCCCCGCTGGCCAAGCAGTTTCCTTGGACCCCGATCACTTCAGCTCCGTGGACAACGGCGTCAAGGAAAACTGGTGCCCTGCGGTGGACGTGTATGGCGCGGGCGACATGGGGACTCCCGGGCAAATGAACCCAGAATGCCCATGACGGCTGCGTCCATCGGCTTGATCCTGGTGGCGCTTCTGCACGTTTGGTTCCTGGTCCTGGAGATGGCGCTGTGGGAACGACCCCTCGGAAGGCGCCTGTTGCGCATGAACGCGGAGCAAGCGGCCGCGACGGCGGTGTTGGCGAAAAATCAGGGTCTCTACAACGGGTTTCTGGCGGCAGGTTTGATTTGGGCCGCCGTGGACCCTTCCCTTCAGCAGAGGCTAGGGACGTTTTTCCTCGGCTGTGTGGTGGTGGCCGGTATTTTCGGCGGCATGACTGCTTCGCGGTCGATTTTCGTCCTTCAGGCAGCACCAGCGGCCATCGCGCTCGTCGTTTTGTGGGCGAGTTGACCCAGTATTTAGGGCCCGCGTCAGGACCTCGCGCGTGGCCACGCCTGGTTGTCGAGGAACAAGACGTCGGGACGGCTGGCGTGCGGGAGCCCGTCCGTCCACAACGTTTGTTCGGTCGTGGCGCCGTCGCTGTGCACTCGGGTCAGTTTGGCTGGGCCCAGGCGATAGGTTCCTGCGCCTTGTGCGCCGGCCCAGCGGTGTTCAGCATCGAACCGAAGCGTACTTCCGTCTGGTGCGACGAACGTGCCTGTGATGGCTCGGCCTGAGAGGTCCCAATCGGCGCGGCGGTAAACGACGTCGTCGAGATGGAGGCGGGTGGCGGTGCGACCGAGCTTGTGGCGCGTGGTTCGAACGTCGGGCCAATCCAAGGTCACGAAATCGCCTTTCCTGTGGTAGGCACCCCGTTTGCCCGGAAATGCGCTGTGCGTGAATCCGCCATCGTCTGTGAATACGAGACGCTGGTCCTTCGGGTCCAACCAGACGCCGCCCATCCGCGCGGAGGGTGCCGGCGCCGGTTCGGCTTTGGGTGCCGGTTCGGCTTCGGGTGCCGGTTCAGGTTCTGGCGCCGGGGGCGGAGGGGTGGGTTCCGCAACGGACACAACCACCGGCGGGTTCGGCGGCGCTTGGACGGTGGCTGCGGCGTGAACACGACTCTCTGCGGCCAAACGCGCGACGAGCACGCGCCAGCAGGGCAGCGCGTCCGCTGCGTGCGCTACGAGGCCGGCAATCGGCGACGCTGCGGTGGGCAGGACGCTGGCGAGGGAACTGGCAAGCTGGTCGATCTTCGGTGCCGCTCCGATTGCCGCAGCGTCCACTGCGGCAACCAACGAGGGCAGAAGGTTCTCTGCTTCCGCCATCCCCGCCTTGCCGGCGACCGTGAGAAGGCGACCGGCTGCGGTGGTGCCTGCGGTGGCAAGAACCGACGCCGCGAAGCCGCCCTTTGAGGCGAGCACAGCATCGCGGAAAGGAAGTGCGACTTCGGCCACAGCAACGTAGTTGAGCAATCGTCGACCCGCAGGCAGGGCCTGGAGCGTGACGAGCGTGTTCTCGGGTTCACCTGGAAGCAGCCGCGACACCACGAAGGCCAAACCCACAAGTTTGAGCGCCAAATCAGTGCGCTGTTGGTCCGCGAGTGTTTCGGTGCCGCCTCCGCGAAACAGCGCGTAGGCCGTCCGAAGGCCGGTGAACACGGTGAGGCCGGTGTCCCCAGTGTCGATGCTACGCGCCGCAAACAAGGCGTGATCGAGCCGGTCGGTTTCCATGGCGCTCAGCCGTGCCAACTCTTCGGCGGCAAGGTCCCGGCCGAGCAGGATCTTGCCGACGTCGGCGACCGTGCACGCTTCCACCCACGCATCGCCGGAAGGCAGCGCGCGCACCAATGCAGCCGCAGCACGCGCCGGCGCGCCCCCCGACACGGGCCAGCGCAACTCGGACTCGAGCCAAGCGATGCCACGCTGGCCCCCGGTCGCGAGCGCGATCAGCTCAGCACCAACACGACCCCGCCCAGCAACGCGCCGAGCGAGGCGAGTAGGATGCCGAAACAGCCTCGGCGGATGGGTTCAGGAGGTAGGAACTCAGCGCCCCGCGTCACCTTGATGGGTATTTGGGCCGGTTCAGGGGCGGCCGGCTTTGGCGTGGCATCGGTGACTGGGGTGTCTTCGCGGGGAAGTCCTTCGGTCAGCGCGCCGCGCACACACACCTCGGCGACCAAACGTGCGCCGAGGTAACGGTAAACGGGCAGCAGGTCCGCCCCTGTGGCTGCAATGCCTGCCAACCGGTCACCGGCGACCATTGCGGTCGGGGCTGCCCCTGCAATCTGCGCAGCGACGGGCCCCAGATATTTGGAGGCCGACGACGCGAGCGCGCCAACGGGCTCAAGCATGCGGCGGAACACCGTCGTGGCGCCCTCGGCGTCCTCCGCGCCTGCAACGGCTGCCAGGCGGGACAGAGGTTCGGCCCCGTATTTGTCGTACAGGCCACTGAGGAGATTCCCGCCTCCCAACAAGGCGTTGTCGGCAAAGGGCAGCCCGACCTCCACCGTCGCGAACGTCAGAAGCAAGGCTTGGCCAGCGTCTGTCGCTCGCAGCGCTTCCAGTTTTTCCGTCGGACCGCCAGGAAACAATCGGTGGATGGCCCAAGCGATCGCGAGTGCCTTGATCACGGCGTCCGCGGCTTGTTGGGGGTCGGTCTCCAGTGCATCGAGCCGCTCGGCATTGTTCTTGGCTTGGTACAAGTTCCACGCCGCTTTGATGCCGCTGAGCGCGCCAAGGCCCGTGTCCGCGGTGTCCAACGAAGACAGGATCCACAAGGCGCGTTTGGCCCCGTCGGCGTCAGCCAGGGCGTGCGCGCGATCGAGCGTCTCCTTGCGCGCGTCCGAGTCGAACGACCGGACGCCGTCTGCGACGGACTTCCAGTGGGGCAACGAAGGCGCGAACGGCATGACGCTGCACAAGCCGCCTACCAATCGGACACTGAGGTCTCCTTCGTCGAATTGTGCGAGGGCTTCGTCGAGCGGGTGGGCCATTAGGACTCCTAGCGTGGTAACGGAACGGGTCCGGTCGCGCGGACGTAGCCCGCGCTCGGTGCACAGTCGCCTTACGCAGCGCACAGGCTTTTTCCTTCAGTGAGGATCACTATGGCTGGCGCGGAGAGTTTTTCCCCGGACTACACGACCGCAAGGGCTCGGTTTCGCTCCGCGGCGCTTGCGCTCGGTTGTGAGATCGAGTCGCACACCGTGGGTGGGCGCGGGCCCGACGGCGAAGAGCTGACCGTGGACGTGGCGCGGGCGGGGGACTTGGCACCCCGTCGAAGCGTGGTCGTCTCCAGCGGGCTGCATGGTGTGGAAGGGTATTTTGGCTCCGCTGTGCAAGCCGCGCTGTTGGAGGAGCAGCTGGGTGGCCTTCACTTACCGGCTGGCGTGGGGCTTGTTGTTATTCATGCGCTCAATCCGTTCGGCTTCGCGTGGGGTCGACGGGTGGACGCGGCCAACATCGACCTCAACCGCAACTTTCTGTTGGACGGGGAAGCCTACGAAGGGGCGGCGTTAGGGTACGCCGCGCTCAATGGGCTGCTCAACCCCACCGGACCGCCGTCGATGGTCGATCTGTTTTGGCCAACCGCCGCCTACAAGGTCGCCACCGTGGGGATGTCGGCGTTGCGCCAAGCAGTCGCTGGCGGTCAATATGAATTCCCGCACGGCCTGTTCTTCGGGGGTGAGGGTCCCAGCGTCACTAAGAACCTGTTGGCGGCGCATCTTCCGCGTTGGGTTGGCGGCGCCTCGAGAGTCTTGCACGTCGATTTTCATACCGGTCTTGGACCGTCAGCCACGTACAAGATCTTTGTGGACCATGCAGCGGGCTCGGCAGGCCTCAAGGGAATCGGCAGACGATTTGGAGCTAGCGAGGTGGAGCCTTGGTCCTCTGGCCACACGTCCTATGCGATTCGCGGCGGCCTCGGCGGTTGGTGTAAGAGCCGGTTTGGCCAAAGTTATGACGTGCTTGCCGCCGAGTTTGGAACGGTCCCCGCGCTGCAGGTCATTCGAGCGTTGCGAATCGAGAATCAGGCGACCTTTGGGTGCCCACCCGGTTCGCCTCAGATCTCACGTGCGCGCGAAAGGCTCAAGGACGTGTTCTGCCCGCGGGACCCCGCGTGGCGAAACGCGGTCATCCCGATGGCGGTCAAAGTCGTTGTGACGGCGTTGGAAGCCGCGATGGTTACTGACGCTTGAGCTTCGAACTGTAGGCCGTCGGCGTGAGGATCTCGACCTGAATCTCGTCGTGGCTTGCCACGGTCCATTGGTGGGTCTCGTCGCCTCCCAGGGTGACGTTCAGCACGGCACCATTTTCCGAGGTCACGGTGTACGACTTGTCGTAAACGACCTCGCCATTGACATTCATCTTCATCTGGGTGCCGCTGATGTCCACTTTGGCGCTCTTGATCTGCTCGGCGATGCCGACCACCGCGCGCACGTCCGGGGATTTCGGGTCCTTGCGGATCAACTGGTACATCCGCTCCTCATCGGGTGTCATCGTCCCGCCGATTTTCTTTTCGATCACCTCTTTGGGAACGCCTTTGGCCGCCTGCGCGACGATCTTGAAGAATCGCAATTCCTCGGGGCTCGGGTAGAACTTCCAGGTGCCGATGACGTCGGTCTTCGGGTCGGCGCCGCCCATCCCGCTGCACGCGAGGAGAGGCGCAACCAGCACAACGCTGACGAAGCCGGCGAGGAGCGCGCGGCGTGAGTTACGGGAAAAGGTGAACACGAAGCCTCCGGAAGGTCGGCGCGGGGTAACGTGTTGACATGGGGGTGGCAGACCCACTACGCACTCGATGGAGGGACAGCACATGAAGACGATGGTATTTCTGGTGATAGGCTTTTCGACTCCGGCATTTGCCGTCACGTTCGACTCCGGGAGCACGGGCGACACGGGGAGCACAGTGACATTTGAGACCGGTTTCACCGAGACGGGTGACACCGATGCAGACGCCGATGCCGACAGCGACGCGGATGCCGATTCCGACGCCGGCGCCGATGCCGACAGCGACGCGGATACCGACGTTGTCGATACGTCCGACACCGCAGCCGACAAAGCCGAAGATTGTTCGGGTTGTGAAGAGGCCACGGGTGCGAACGGGGCGCTGTTGGGCCTCGGCCTGGGCCTGGCCGCAGTGCTCGGGCGCCGTCGCTCAAGGTAGCCGGGTCGGATAGGCGCGTTGCCCTGGGTGGTGCGTCGACTTCGGTTGGCGCGCCTCCTGCCCCGAGGCAACCATGACGCTGATTTGTTTCCACCTTTTCCAGTTCGCGACCGCAGGCGTTGTGGTGAACGAACTGTTGCCCGATCCCGATTCCGCCGGCGGCGACGACGGATTCGAGTGGGTCGAACTGTACAATACTGGCCCCGATGCTGTGGCCCTCGAAGGGTGGGAGCTTCAGGCTGGAACGTCGTCACCGGGCGTGAAATTCGTTTTCCCGCCGACCACACTTGAATCTGGCGAATTTCTGGTCGTCGGAGAAAGCCAGGTGCTGGAGGCGAACTTCGTCACGACGTTGGGGCTGGGCAATGCGGGCACCAGTGCGGATGGCGTCGTGCTGGTGAATGCCGCGGGCAAGGCGGTGGATACCGTGATCTACGGCTCGCCCAACAGCGACGGGTGGTTGGACGACGGGGAGGATGTCGCGGAGTCCCTCGCGCCCAAACCGGGCGCGGGTCAATCTATCGGGCGCCGCCAGGACGGCGTGGACACTGATCAAAGCGGTGACGACTTCGCAGTACAGAGTGAAACGACGCCGGGGTCGGCCAACCCGTTTGTCGTGTGCGTGTTGGGCGGACTTGTGGTGATCAACGAGTTCTTGCCGGACCCCGATTCGGAGGGCGGCGACGATGGCTTTGAGTGGGTCGAGTTGTTTAATGCTGGAGGCGAACCTGCAGTGTTGGATGGCTGGGTTCTGCAGGTGGGTACGTCTACGCTGGCTGCGAAATTCGTATTCCCGGCTGCGACGCTCGCCCCAGGTGCGTTCCTTCTGGTCGGGGAGAGCGGCGTTCCGGACACAGATCAGCTAGCGACCCTGGGCTTGGGCAACGCGAGTTCAAGCGCGGATGCCCTGGCCCTTGTGGACTGCGCGGGTGTGGTGGTCGATACGGTCGTGTATGGGTCGCCCAACACTGACGAATGGGTTGACGATGCGGGTGACATTGCAGCGTCGCTCGCTCCGAAGCCGGGTGCCGATCAATCTGTCGCGCGCGGTGTCGATGGGCTCGATACCGATCAAAGTGGCGTCGATTTTTCGGTGCAAAGCGACCTGACACCTGGCGGGCCCAATCCTGTTGTCGCGCCGGTCGTCTGTGAACCAGCGACGGGCGGCGTCACCCTTAACGAATTCGTCGCGGATGCCGATGGCGCGGACGACGGCTTTGAGTGGATCGAACTGCACAATGCAACCGATTCTGCAGTATCTGTCGCGGGGTGGATGATTTCGGCGGGAACGACCGACTTTGATTCTATTGACGTCGTATTGCCCGGGAATCTCACGATTGGTGCCCACGGGTTTTTGGTACTGGGTGGGACGGAGGTGGAGGAGGCGACCGTCACCGTCGATTTCTCCATCGGAAATGGGACCGAGGGCGACGGGCTGCGCCTGTTCGATTGTGAAGGTACGTCGGTGGATACGGTCGTTTACGCAGGCGACGACGGCAACCTGGATGGCCTGCCCGGCGACGCGGAGAGCCCGGCACTTCCTGCCGAAGAGCCAGGGGAGGGTGAGAGCCTGGCGCGGATAGCGGACGGCGTAGACAGCGACGCGCCCGAGGATTGGGATGTGGCAGGTGCCCCAACGCCCGGGGCCACCAACGTTCGGGCGCCCGGAACTGTACCGACCGACCCAATCGGCGGTTGCAACTGCAGCAGTCCGCCGCCCGACGACGCTGGATCTGCTGCCGGAGAGCCTCCCGGTCGGGCCTGCGCCACGACCGAAGGCCCACTCCAAGGCCTGCTGGTGTTGGCGTCCGTCGGCCTGGTCCGGCGTCGGAGGGGCGGCGGCGGTTGAACGATCAGGATGGCGGGAGCGCTTCGATCCACTTCGAAAGCAGCGTGAAACAAGCCTTTTCTGATGCGAAGTTGGCGAGTGCATTCGCTGCGCAGATTCCGGCGGCATTTTTCGCGGGCGCGAGCACCTGCAGCGCGTACCAATATCCGTTGGACCCATTGTGCCACAGCACTGGACCGCCGGCCCATTCCCGCCGGTCCCATCGAATCCATCCGGCGGCGTACTCCTGCCCGTCGGGTGGCGTGTGCAGCAAGTTGTACGCGGGGTCCTCCCAGCCGACGTGCGGGGTGCCCGAAGCCCGCGCGAGGTGTGCGCTCGCGAATCGGGCCCAGTCGGTGAAGTTCGCATGCACCGTGCCTGCGGGACCGAGGGCAGCGGGGTTGTCGGCGACCGGCGCGTTGGGCGGGAGCGCGGATCTTCCCCAAGGGGCATCGACGTGACCCCACGGGACGCCTGATCCGGCGGGCGGTCCAAAACCCGCGTCGGTCATGCCCAGGGGGGTGAATATCCGTTCGGCGACCAACGTTTCCCAACTTTTTTGGGTGGCGGCCTCGATGAATGCACCTGCAAGGACGTAATTTGCATTTCGATAGTGAAAGGCTCCGTAGTTCTCCGGTGCACCGCTAAGCACGGTGGAATCGGCCCATGCGCGTCGGGTCAGCACGGGGTCTTTTTCGAAACGCCAGGTCACGATCTCGATCGTCAGGTCCGGGACTCCAGCCCGCTGCTGAACAAGGTCCGCAAGGGTCACGGTGCGCCATGGGTCGGTGGCTTGTGGAAAAACAGACTGCACCGATCGATCCCAAGACAGGGTGCCGTCGGCAACGAGCGACGCGGCCAGTGTTGCGGTGATGGATTTGGTGACAGATCCGAGGTGCCATCGGTCGTTGAAACCGGGTCGCTGGCCTTGATTCATGGCACGCTCGCCAGCGAATCCGGCTGCGACGATGTTTCCGCCGTGAATGAGTGCCGCTCCGAGACCAGGCACGTCCGCTTCCGCCAACGCCTCTGCGACTTCCGGACTCCGGTCTTGTACGTCGGGCGGCCACGTGGGTTCGGGAGGTGCAGCCGGAAGGCTCTCGGGCGTGCCGCAGGCTACCCAACCCAGGCCAGCGAGGGTGCAAAGCATGCCGCGTCCTAACCGGGACGTCCGTGCTGCAACACTAGGATTGCGCGAGGTGGAATATGGATCCTTTGAAATGGGCAGCTTTGTGGATGGCCGGCTGCGTCGTTTCTGGGTCGGTGGCCGTGGACTCGGCACCCGTGTCGGGAAGCACGACGACACCTGGCGTCACCGGAACGGTGGACACCGAGGACACGATCGAGACGACAGGGACAGCTGGGACGCCGGGAACGACGGTTGACACCCTTTCGCCTTGTTTCGAGGACGATATCGTTCCGGTTTTTGAACGGACCTGCGGCGCTAGTGACGTCGCGTGTCATACGGCCGAGATGTACCATCCGAGCCCAGAGAACAACTGCTACGGTTGGCTGTCGTTGGAAAACCGGCCCCTCGGGTCCATCCACCCTACGACGCTGGAGCCTACAGGGTGCCCCGACCTCGATCTGTACGATCGCCTCACGCAGTTGGGGGCGTGGCAGTGCTACGTGAACGGGTGGGCCGCCAATGGCAACACGCCTGCGGTGGTTCCGTATGTGGTCCCCGGTGTGACGGCCGAAAGTTATTTGGAATGGAAGATCGATCCCGAAGGCGTGCTGTGTGACTCGCCCGTAGGCACGCCTTCCGAGAGAATGCCCCTCGGTGGCGAGATCGGCGCGTCGGAACTTGCGTTGATCCGAGCTTGGATTGGTCAGGGCGCGGTCAGGTGCGACGCGACGCCTACGACAACCACGGAACCCGTCGGGAATGAGGTACCTGTCGTCGAGATCTGGCATCCGGGGGATGGTGAGGTTCGTTCCCTGGCCAATGGCGCGTTTCTATTCCAGGGGCACGCAGAGGATGTGGAGGACGGCGAACTCACGGCCGACCTGGAGTGGCTGGACAATGGCGTTCGATTCGGGTCCGGAACGGGTTTCAACGCCCTTCCCGCAGGCGTAGGTGTGCATGTCATTTCGGCGCAAGTCACGGACGCGTCGGGCGCCACCGGGTCGGCGTCCATAGAGATCACGATGGTGCCCTAGCCACCGCTTTGACGGGCCTTTGTCTGTGCGCGGGCGGTGTGCGAAGTAAAGCCAGCGAGCCATGATGCTCACACTGCTCGTTTCTCTGTCGTTTGGCGCGGATGCGCCGGAGTTCCTCCTGGCCGATGTCGGGGTGCGACTGAACCTGTCGAAATCGACTTGGCATATGACCCGCTGGTCGGACTACGACTTTACGGCGAAGTCCAATGACGAGTCGATGCACCTGCAGGTGTGGTCCACGCCGGTGCAAGTCGAGTTGGCTGGGGCTGTGGACGCTTGGGGCCCCGTATTTGTCACCAAAGCGGATGAGTTGGGTGCGAAGAACGCTGCGGCCCGCAAGGGTCGTATGGTCCAGACCGGGGGAAGGCCGGTCGCATTGACCGACGTGGGATTCGACTTCGGCTCGGGCGGTGGCGGGCTCGTGCTGGGTGCAAGCGTGGCATTGGCCAATCAGACGCTGCATGTGGCAGTGGCCGGGCCATCTGCGCGCTCCGGCGCCTTGAACGCCCAACGAACCGAAATCCTTGAAACGTTAGAGGTTTTCAAGTTGCCGCGTCCGGTTCAGTGGGGGGCCGAGATCGTGGGTCCAGGCGTGACGACGAAGTTGCCCGAGGATTGGCGGCCCCCGTTGGAGGCCGAGAACGCTGCGGTGGCCGAACGCGCGTCTGCCGTAGGGCTGGACGACCTGGATGGGTGTGCGACGGCATTGCGGCCACGCGCGGGCAGTGCGCCCGACGTCATGGTGATTTGCGCTGGCAACGGCGTTCTCGGCGTTGTGGACGAGTTTAGTTTCGAGGGCGTCGAGCCTCTCGTTCGCAAACTGTCGTGGGGTCCCGTGGACGTTCAACCCGCTGGACCTGTGGCGCTCGGCGACCGGATGGCCTTTGTGTACAGCCCTGAGTTGGGTCAGGTTTCGTTGGCCGTGGGCGTTGTTCCGGCGATGAAGGGGGTCACGAGGACGTGGGTCATCGGCGCGAAGGGGGACGGCACGCTTGGCGCCGCGCTGACGCAGGCGTTGTTGGCGAGTCGTTGGGAGGGGCCTCATCCTGTGACGTTCGGGGAGACCGTCAGCTACTACGTGTCGTACCGGCCGACCCACCCAGCCGTGCTCGGGTCGGCCTGTTGCGGTGTGCTGGCACTGGGCGGTGTGATTGGCGGTGCGTTTTTTGCGATGCGTCCGAAGAAACGGACCCGTCACGATGAAGATTGAGGCGCAGTAGGGAGGTTCGAGTGCCGGATTGGGCAATTCAAATTCTACCCCTCCTCGGCCTGCTCCTCGCAGTCGCGCTTGTGCTGTCGCTGCTTCCCAAGGTCGATTTGGGTCATAGCCCGGCGTATCGTCGCCGGCGGTTGCTGAACTGGGTTCCACTCGGTCTGACCTATGCATTCCTGTACTTTGGGAGGTACAACCTCTCTGCCATTGCGGGAGAGCTCGATAAGGTAGGCGCGCTCAGCAGGGCGGAATTCAACCATATCGACGGCGTCGGCGCGTGGGTTTACGGCATTTCATTCCTGATCAATGGACCCCTCGCGGACCGCTTTGGTGGCCGCTTGACGATGATGGCCGCGACTGGCGGTTCTGCGTTGATGAATTTGGGAATGGCGTTCGCGATGAAACAGGTCGCGGCCGATGGGCACGTCGGTGAATCGCTCGTGTTTCTGAACGCCGCAAATATGTACTTTCAGAGTTTCGGTGCGGTCAGTATCGTCAAAGTGAACGCGCCCTGGTTTCATGTGCGAGAGCGAGGCGTGCTGGGCGGCCTGTTCGGTGTACTCATTTCCTTGGGCCTGTATTTCTCCTACGACTGGAGCCTGCTGCTGGCTCGGGGAATTGGCGTAGAGGCAGCGTTTTGGATGCCGGCGATTGTGCTCGCTGGTTGCCTTTTGGTGACGATGTTGATTGTGCGAGATTCGCCCTCACAGGCTGGGTTTGCCGACTTCGATACTGGAGACGCCAGTTCTGGGCAGACGGGGAGCCTGCCGCTCGTGGACGTACTCCGCCGAATGTTCTCCCAGCGGGTCATCTGGATTATTGTCGGGATCGAGTTCTGTTCTGGGTTCTTGCGTCAAGGTGTCATGAAACAATTCCGGCTGTACGCGAAGGCGGTAGGGGAAGGGGACAGTTTCGTCTATGAGCATTGGGGCCTATTGTTGTGTATGGCAGGTATTCTAGGCGGTGTGTTCGCCGGGTTCATCTCTGACCACGTGTTCGGAAGTCGGCGTGGGCCGGTATCCAGCGTATTGTACGGGGGTTTGTTGGCCGGAGCGATCTTCGCGTTTTTTTCGGTGGGCACGCCAGCACTTGGCTGGGCCGTGGTTGGGATGTCGCTCTGTGTGATTGGTGTGCATGGAATGCTGTCTGGAACAGCGTCGATGGACTTCGGCGGTACGAAGAATGCCGGCGTGGTGACGGGCGTGATCGACGGCTTCGTGTATTTGGGAACCGGTACCCAAGCGTTTCTGTACGGCGTGGTGTTGCCGGTGGGTGAAGCCTCTCGTGACGCAGCGAATTGGCGGATTTGGCCCGGCGCCATGATACCGGTGGCTCTGGTCGGCCTGCTGCTCTGCGGTAGCATCTGGAATGCGCGCCCGAAAAGGGCTGGTTCCCATTGAATCCGCTGGACGAAGTCGTTCGATCCGTGGTGAGCGCGGCACGGCGGGGGCTGCGTCCTGTGGTGGTGTTTGACCTGGACAGCACGTTGTTCGACACCGCCAAACGCAACCTGTGGATTCTGCGCTGTTGGGCTGAAAATGGGCCATTCCGGGAAATCGTCGCTGGACTCCCTGAGGCCGAGTTCGGGTGGGATGCGACGCGTCCGCTCTTGGCGCGTGTGGCGCTGTCGGAGGGTGAACTGGCCGAACTACGACGTTTCTGGGCCGATCATTTTTTCACGGACGAAGCCGTGTTGCATGACGCCCCGGCGCCTGGGGCGGCGGCATTCGCGCGGACGATTCACGATTCGGGTGGGCACGTCTACTATCTGACGGGCCGCCACGTGACGGGAATGGCGGCGGGAACCGCGGCGGCGTTGACACGACATGGCTTTCCACTGTGGCGGGGCCGGGTGACGCTACATCTCAAACCTACGTTTGAGATGGGCGACGAACGGTTCAAGGCCATGGCGGTCGGCGACATCGCCGATTCGGGGATGACGGTGGCTACGTTTGACAACGAACCCGGCAATTGCAACGTATTTCTTCGTGCATTTCCGGATGCGAACCATTTTGTTTTTGGGAATGTTCGTTCCCCGAACGCGGAAGTGCCAGATCCGCGAGTGGTCCCGTTGGCCGCGTTCACCCGTTGAGAATCGACTCTACGTCCCGTACAAGCGGTCTCCGGCATCCCCCAGGCCCGGAACGATGTAGCCGCGTTCGTTGAGATGGCTGTCCAAGCCTGCAACCGTGAGTTCTACGTGCGGGTAAGCGGCTGACAACACGGCGACCCCTTCAGGTGCCGCCACCAACGCGATGAAGCGCAGGTCTTTGACGCCTAACGCGGCGACTCTGGCCAGTGCCGCGACCGCGCTATGTCCGGTCGCAAGCATGGGATCGACGACGATAACGGGACGTTCCGCGATATCGAGCGGGTATTTGAAACTATATTCTACAGGGCGGAGCGTTTCGTGGTCTCGGTACAGCCCCAGATGGGCGACGCCAGCGTGGGGGAGAACGTCCAAGACGCCGTCGAGCAAGCCATTCCCTGCCCGCAGCACGCTGAGCACGACCGGGGCGGGGCCGGTCAGGCGCGACAGCTGCACGGTGCAAAGCGGGGTGGTAACGGAGACGAGCGCAGTAGGGAGTGAGCGGCAGGCTTCGTACGCGAGAAGCGCACCACATTCGCGCATGAGTCGTCGGAACGTCTCCGATGGCGTCGCAGCGTCCCGCATCCGGGTCAGCCGGTCTACGACGAGGGGATGGGACACAACGTGCACAGGAGTCATAGCGCGGCCTAACGCGGGGTCTTCCCCACGAGGACGCTACGGGGCGACGCGGGCGCTCGCTTCCGTGACCGCGAGTTCGAACGGGGCGAGGTCGAGGTTGGTGCCGGCCGCCAGAACCGCGCGCGCTTCGTCGAGTTCGATTTCTGCGGTCAGAAGGTCCCGTTTGGCTTCGAGCAAATCCAATTGGGTCCTGGCATTGTGAGCGCCGGCTTTTGCGGAGTCGTGCTCCGCTTCCTGTTGCGAGGCGTTCAACTTGGCGGTGTCTACGACGGCCCCGGCCTCGTCTTTGGCGTCCGCGCGGCTCTCTTTCGCAGCGTGCAAAGCTGTTTTACCGGCGGCGACGCTGGCTTCTGCTGACTTAAGGTCTCCTTTCGCAGCGACGACGGCGGATTTTGCGGCGCGTTTCCCCGCCTTGTCGCCGGAAGTCTTCGCCGCGTCGAACTCCGCCTTTCGAGTGGCGAGCGCGCTTTTCGAACTGTCGAGAGCGATTTTTGCCTCGTCTTTCGACAGCTTGGCCACGGCGACCTCCGACTTGTGCGCGTCGGCGTCCGCCTTCGCGTCGTCTTTCGCGTCGCCTACCTCTTCCTTCAGCGATTTGACGCCCTCGTTGGCCGCTGCGGCCGCGACCTTCGCTTCATCCAATCGGGCGCGTTCCGCAACAATCTCAGCGTCGAGCGCAGCCAATTCTGCCGCGCGGGCGGCGAGAGGGCCGCGAGCGGCCTCAGTCAACGTTTCCAACAGGGCCTCGTCCACGACGGGCGCGGCGAAGGCCGGTTGAGACCAACAAAGCAGAACGCAAATTACCGCTGTTTTCATGTGCCCTCCGGGAGAGTCAACCCCGCTGAACTGCGACGTAACCAGAGGGCGATCGGCAGCGAACCTGCGCCGACCGCTACGCACCAGGCGAGGGCACTTCCCGCGATCGGGCCCATGTTCGGGAAACACAGGGAGGCGGTGAGCGCGTAGATCGGAACACAGCTTGTGCCGAGGATCATCGGACCTGTGGCGCCCTGTTGTACGTCCGCACCTTGTGCGAGTCGGACCGCGACCATGGTGGTGAGGAAAATGGCGGGAAACACGGTGGCTACGCCGGCGACGACACCCCCGGCGCTTCGGCCGAGCTGTAGGGCGACGAAGATGGACGCCGCCGCAAACACGCCTCGGGCGAGTACCACCAGCGGCCCGACGGCGTGGCGGCCCGCTGGCGCTCGCTGGGGATGGCGCGTGGCAACGACGCCTACGGCGAGCAGCAACAACCCTCCGCCTACGCACAAAATCAGCGGCGAAAAGCCGGCGGCCAAAACGGTTCTAGCGGTGGCCACCGCCAGGATTGCGCAGGTGAACCAGCCAGCCAGCGTCAGTGCCACGAGCGCAGGAAGCGATGGAGTGAGTCGGGGCAGCCACCCCCACAGAAATAAGAATGCAGCGTTGGCGCCCATACCCGCCGGGACGACGGCCATGGCATCAGCAAACGTGGATGCGTCTGTCGTGGTCCACAGCGCGAAACTCGCGGGAACGATGGTTGTGGGCATGGTAGCCAGCACACCGCCCCAACGTCCGCCCAATTTTTCGACGGAGACCGTCGCCAACACCGCGACAACGCCGGCGATTCCGGCGGCAACAAAGGGCGTCATCGGGCGTCACAGCGGTGCGCAAGTGTGTTGACCCTAGGAGCGCCAGCGAGCACCGAAGGGAGCGGGTTCAGATGCCCGTAACCGAGGAGCGCAGCCAGCGACAACGGATCAACGCGCTTGCCCGCCGCTGTCATTCTGTCCAAAACGGAATGTGATTGCCTGTGGCAAGGTCCTGGCCGGGGACCCAGAATGAGGCCCAGGAGGGGTCGAGGCCCTGCGTGGCCAGCGCGGGATCGAAGGCCGCTACCCAGATTTGCGGCGTGCCCGCTGTGTAAATTCCGTAGGACCTTCGAGACGCGAATGCGAGCCAAAGAACGTCGTCGTCGGGGAGCGGCCCCCAACGGGGCCACGAGTTCGTGAGCGCGCCCACATCATTGGCTGCGCCGAGGCGCACAGGCACGCGAGCGCCTTCTGCGTCGACAATCCACAACTCGGCGTCAGCGTCGTCGTAACAATCACCTGTCGATAAATTGAATGCGAGCCAGTCCCCGTCGGGCGACCACGCTGGGTAATAGGCGCGCCAGCCTGCCGGCGGCAGCACCAGCGGTCGCGGCGGCCCGAAACTGCTTCCGCCCAAGTGGTCCATGACCTCAATATGAGACGGGGTTTCGAGGTGCCAATCGTCGGTGTGCGGGGCGTCGCCGAGCGTGAAGGCAATTCGGGTTCCGTCAGGCGACCAGTCCACATGTGTCGCGCGGCCGTCGCCCCAAATCGTGCCCATGAAGGTCCCAGTGGGCGCATCGAAAAGGTGGATATTCCCGTAGGAAACGGTGAGCAGCAATTCGCCGTCTGGCGAAAAACTGTGGAAATTGCTGAGAATTCCAGAACCGTATGGCAGGATGTCGGTACTGTCGGACAAACGCCGGATACCCAACTGCCCGTGCCCACCGTCCCATGTAAAGGCCATGAGCCCGGTGGTGGAGACGACATGGCAGCCGACGCAGTGACCGGTGTTGGCCACGGTGAGCAGTTCGGTCGCAACACCTCCGTAAGGAATCGACACCATTCCTTGCTTGGTGGTGGACCAATACACGATGCTGCCTTCGGCATCGAGACGGTTCACAGACAGCGTTCGCAGTTCACTCACCAGGCCGCCGTACGCATCGATGAGCGTCAGCTCCACATCGACGTCGCCCCCCGCATTGGACGCGGTCACTTGTTGCCATGTCGTTGCGTCCGCGAGCCAGGTGCGACTCGTGGTGTACACATCGAGGTCGGTCCATTCGGACGTGAAATGAATGCGGGTCGGCCGCCCGCCATTGTCGGCCCATTGAAATTCGATTGACGGCGTATTGCGGGGGAAATTGACGCCGTCGGCTGGGTAGATCCATAAGCCTGCGGTCGGTGTCGGTGCCCCCTCAAACGCGGCGACGTCGATGGCTTCCGGGTTGATGTCGGATTCGTACCGTACGGTCAGCGTCGCTTCGCCCACGACCCCGTCCAGCGTCGCGGTCACCCAGCTGAGGCCACCGTTGACGTTGGAGGGGACGAACAAGCCTGCGTCATCCAGCGTGCCTACGCTCCGATTGGACAACGACCATGCAACCTCGGAAAGCACCTCCTCGGTGCCGTCATCAAAGGTGGCGGTGGCCGAAAAGGGGAGGCTTGCACCCCCGGACGGTCCCGTTGCGAGGGTGACGCCATCGGGCGCTACGGCGATCGAGAAGTTGGGCTCCTGAGACGCCCCCGCGCCACCTTCCTGCGACGGCGCGCATCCGAGAAGAATCAGGGGGGTGGCCAAGCGCATGCATCGGTCTATCTCAGGGCTGGGTGTGATCCAAGCCCATTGGGGACGTGGGTGGTCGTGATCGACGAGTGGGCGGGAACAAGGCAGGACAAGTTTGCAAAGACGAGGTCCGGCCATGCTCCCGCCCATGCTCCTGCTTATCGTTGACGAGTGCCGCGCGCGCTTTCGCGCTGTGATTGCGGGCGATGTGCGCGGAGCCTGAACTGACGGCGGTCCGGTTGTTGCCGAAGCGGCGCAAGAACGCTCGGTGGGAGGAGGTGAAAGCCGGGCTCGTACAAAAGCCTGGCGAGACCTCGCGCCTGTACACGCTGCGCACGACCCGTGAACTCGATGCGTCG
>CAMASI010000098.1 GCA_945861065.1 Klebsiella pneumoniae
GACCTCCGCGCGGCCGGCCGTGTAGCTGCGCAGCTGGCTCGGCACGACAACCCGCACCGTCACGCGGTCTCACCGACCGTGACGGCGAAGATCTGAGGCAAATCCCGGAACGCGCACGCAAAGGTCGCCCCTTCGTCCACGCTCCGCCACAACTCGCCCGACGTCGTCCCAAAGTACAACCCGACGGGATCGTGCGAATCGGCACACATCGCTTGGCGTTTGACGGTCCACCATGCCTGGTTTTGTGGCATTCCGACGTCACGACGTGCCCAACTGGCACCGGCGTCTCTCGTTTCGAATACGGCGGGACGGCCTCCGGGCGACGTGCGCGGCCAATCACCACCCCCGTCCATCGGGAAGACCCAGGCGGTGTCGGTGTCGCGAGGGTGCACGACCACGGGAAACCCAATGTCGCCGACGTCGGACGGCATCGCCCGACCGATTCGAGTCCACCGAGAATCCGGACGATCAATTCGGTATATTCCACAGTGATTCTGCATCCACAAACGATCCGGGCGTTTCGGGTGGAGCACGACACAGTGCGGATCATGACCAAATTCAAATTCGGAGCCATCGTCCTTCGGAGGCGCGAAATCCATCGCAACACCGAGGTTGAGCGGCTTCCATTCCGCACCACTATCCACCGACTCGAAGAAACCACCGCCCGACAGGCCCAAGTACAGGTGTGCCGGATCGCGCGGGTCTACGAGAATGGAGTGGAGTTTCCCGCCATCTGGCGTCTGGTCTTTGTCTCCGCCCACCCAGCTTTGTTGCGACGCGTGGTCGTTGAAGCCAGACACCGGCAACCACGACGCCCCCGTCTTCGCTCTTGAACAGGCCTTGGGGCGACGTCCCGCAGTACCACACGCCCGGTTGGGAGGCGTGTCCTGGCGTCAACCAGAACACATGGTCCACCGCCCTCGCCCGCGGCTCACCGGCCGGAAAGCGCGGCGGAGATGCGGCTTCTTTCCACGTCGCGCCGCAGTCGTCGCTGCGAAACACGGTGGGCCCCAAATGCCACTGACGCGACGCACACAACAACGTCCGCCCGTCGCGCGGGTCCAACACCACATGGTGGCATTGCTGGCCGAGAAACGACGGGCCGGACAGCGAAAACGCCTCTCGTCCCGGACCCGCCGTGGCAATCCACACACCTTTTCGTGTCGCAATAAAAACCTTGAGCGCCATTGAAACTCCCCCAGACGGCCTTCAGGCCCGTCGCCAACCGTGTTCGTCCACCATCGCCATCACCCGCGCGCGCACCCCATCCCGAACGACTCGCACCGCCTCGACCGACTTGCCCTTGGGGTCGTTCAGCGGCCAGTCGATGACGACGAGGCCGGCCACCACGGGGCACTGTTCTCCGCAACCCATCGTCACAAGCATGTCGACCTGCCCGGCCAACTCCGCGGTCAACCGGCGGGGAATCGCCCCTTTCAGGTCGAAGCCCAACTCCGCCATGACCTCGGCCACAACCGGGTTGATCGAGTCCGAGGGCGCGGTTCCAGCCGACACCGCCCGGGCGCGGTCCGGATTGGCGATTTCCCCGAAGAACGCAGCCGCCATCTGGCTTCTACCGGCATTGTGAACACACGCAAAACAAACGGTCGTCATGAGGCGCCTGCTATCCCCCGCGGCCAGGCGCTGGGCACCGTTCTACAGATCGAACGGTGCAGTCCGATGATGGCGCCGTCGGAGACGCCATGATCCTCATTTTCGCAGCCACCTGGACTCAGGCCCTTGCCAACGAACCCACGCTTGGAATCGCACCAGACGCAGCACTCGCCGCTATCGTGGCCGGCAACAAACGGTTTGTCGCAGGCACGTCGACCCACGCGGGTGCGTCGCCGAAAGACCGAGCAGAACTCGCCACCGGGCAACATCCGCACACCATGGTGCTCGCGTGTGCCGACTCGCGGGTCGCCCCGGAACTGATCTTCGATCAGGGTCTAGGCGAACTCTTCGTCGTCCGTACTGCGGGCAACAACATCGACGAACACGGCGTCGCCAGCCTGGAGTACGCCAACGCTCACCTTGGCAGTCGCCAACTCGTCATTCTCGGCCACACGTCTTGTGGTGCCGTCAAAGCCGCCATTCAAACGCCGTGGGGGGTGTCGGCGGGTTCGCCCGCACTCGACGACCTCGTGCACGACATCCAACTGTGCATGGGTCCCCTCTCACCTGCCCAGGCCGCGGACCCCACAGCACGTGAAGCCGTATGGGCCAACGGCCTCGGCGCGCGCGACGCCTTGCTTGCCGCCAGCCCCATGCTCAACGACGCCGTGAAAAGCGGGCACATCTCCGTTCGGGTGGCCGTGTACGACCTTGAGTCGGGCCAAGTGGTCTTTGAGAAGTCAAAAACCGCCGCTGTTGCCCCCGCTAGCGCCCCATTGGCCGCCGCCGAACACGGTCACTGACGCGGACGGCCAACGCCGGTCCAACGCAGATCGGACAGATCGTTGACCCGCTATGCCCTCGGGTCCGCTGCTTTCAGAGATACGCCCCGTCGCCCAAACGGGAGCCCCCATGTTTCGATCTGCCCTCGTACTCGCGCTTGCCCTGGTTGCAACCCCATTTGCCGTAGCCAGTCCGCTGGCGATGCTTTCTGCCGCGGTGGCCGACGCGGCACCCATCGACATGCTGCCCGTCGGCGAGGTCGTAGCGGACGGCAAGACCCCCATTGAACTGCACGTCGTTGCAGTGGACGCTGCTGGAAAGCCGATCTCCGGCCTCAAGCTCAAACCGGAGGCCCCGAGCGGCACGGTCGGCGCTTGGCGCGAACTGGCACCTGGTTTGTATGCGTTTTCGTGGACGCCAGCGGCCTCCAGCGCCGACGTCAACATCACGGTTGCGGCGAAGGGAAAGGGTGCCGACAAAGCCGGTCTCGTCGTGAGTCGGTCCATTGCTGTGCGCGGCAACGCCGGCAACGCCATCGCGGCCACAGCCAACCCAGAAGCGATCGTGCTCGGTCAGGTTCCAGAGGCGACCCTCAACCTCACCGGCGGCCAGGGCACCGTAGCGATCCGGTCCTCCACCGGCACGGTCAGCGCGATCACGCCGATGGGCGATGGCCGCACCGTGGCGAGATTCACCTCTCCCAAGCTCAATTACCCGCAGCTCGGAATCCTGACGATGGTGGACGAGAACGGTGCCGGTGACGCCTGGGGCTGGTCCGTCGTTCCGCTGCAAGGTGCCGTCGACTACCCAGTCGAGGCCCCGCCCAACAGCACCGTGTTGTTGAAGGTCGCGGGCCGCGAATTCGGCCCTCGGCAAGTCAACACGATGGGTCAGGCTACCGTCCCCATCGTCGTTCCGCCCGGCGTCACCCGCGCCACCGTCGTAAGCGTCACCAACGGCGTGCCCAGCGAACGCCCCCTCGACCTATCCGTGCCCGAAACCCGCCTGACCGCGCTGTTTCCGATGCCCAGCTCGGTACCAGCGAGCACCCGCGTGCCCGTGCGCATGGTGAAGTTGCTCCCGGATGGTCGCCCCGACACCACCGCCACCGTTGCGATCGCGGTCAGTTCAGGCACCGTAGAACCCGCCTCACACCTAGGCAACGGCGTGTACCTTGCGTGGTGGACGTCCCCAGCGGAGGCCGGCCAAGTCACGCTGGAGACGGAACTCGGCGGATCGCCCGTGCAAAAAGACGCGATGACCGTTGAGGTGCTTCCGCCGCGTCCAGCGACCGTCAAGGTCGCCACCGATCCCACCACGCTGGCGGTCGGTTCGGGCCAGATTCGTGTCTTCGCCCATGTCGCAGCAGCCGACGGCACCGGGCTCTCGTCTCGTCCGGTCGCGATCAGCGCAGCTGGAGCCAAGCCCGTCGGTACCGTCAAGGACCTCAAGAACGGCGATTACCAAATCGTGTTGGCGCCCGACCCCACAGGCACCGTGACCATCCAGGTCGTTGCCCGGCCCGCCACCTCCGCAAATCCGCTCCGCCACATCGTGATGGTGCCCGCGGAAGAGCGCGTGCTCAACAACGGCTCTCGCAAGGTGCCCATCATGGTGGTCGGAACCGACACCTACGGAAACCCCGTCCCCAACACCGACATCAAACTCAGCCTGGAAGGCGGCGGAGGCAAGATCACGCCGACCGTTCGCACCGACGATTCGGGCGTCGCATTCGTAGACTACAGTTCCGGTACCGAGGTGGGCATCGTTCGAATCGCGGCCGAAGGTGGCCGTGCCTCCGGCGCAACGGCACTGCTTCAGTTGCCCTCAGACGCTGGCACCATCGACCTGCCCGTGTCCGGGTCCACCACGCTGGTGGGTCTGCACAAGGCTTGGGCCGCCTCCGTTCAGGTCGTCAGCATGTCGCGCCAAGACTCGGCCATCGCGGTCGCGTCCACAGGCGGCACCTTCGTTCGGCCGGATGCCGGTCCTGTCGCGAGTTTCCAAATCGCCACGGACCCGGCCATAGGTGTTGCGGGCGGAAGCGTTGTCCTCAGCGTCACAGCGCTGGACGCGAAAGGCGGCGGCGTGTCCGGTCAGACCCTCGACTGGTTGACGAGCGCGGGGACCCTGTCCGGCACCAGCGAGTCCAGCCCGGGCGTGTACACGTCCACGCTGCAAGCCCCGTCCGGATTCACGGGCGAAATCAAGGTTTCCGTCGTGGCGGCCAACGGAACGATGTCGCTCGCCAAGGTCAGCTTTGGTGGAGAGGCCGTGGTTGCCGCAGCGCCCATGTGGGGCACCACCGATGTGAAACCCGTAGCGACCGGCCCCGCTGCTGCCGAAACGACGACCGGTACCGCGGTGGCGGCCACCCCCGTCGCGGAACCGAAAGAAGAGAAGGCGCCCAAGGCCGAGAAAGCGCCCAAGCCGGAGAAAACCCCAAAAGTGGCGAAAGCGCCTGCAGAAGAGGGCGACCACCCGATGATCCGCGCCGGAGCGATGTTTGCGGGCTCGTCCTACACCTACGAACAGGCGCCCTCCGAAGACCATGGTCCCGTCCTTCCGCAGCCACTTTCGGTGGGCGGCGACGGCGGTGGTTCCCCGGCAGCGCCGATGGGCTTCCAACTGGGCGCACGCAGTTGGTTGATCGACTACGTCGGTGTGTCTGCCAACTTCCGCAGCACCTACTACGCCATTCAGGCGGCGCAGTTCAGCCAGCCCGCGCCGGATTGGTTGTACGACGCGGACGTCTCAGTTCACGCCCGGTACCCCTTCGACGTGGGCCAGGACCAGTTCTGGATCGGCGCGAAAGCCGGCTACCGCTACAACGACTTCCTGTTGTTCACCGGTTGCCTCGACGACGGATGCACGGTGAACTTCGAAGCCCTCGGCGTGCACGGCCTTGGACTCGGCGGTGAGTTGGGCGCCGAGCTCAGCGACTTCTTCCTGGTTGGTGGCTACACCCACGGCCTGGCAAACTTCTCGACGCCGTACAGCTCCAGCGTGGACGTGGACCTGGGCTGGGCCTTCATCGAGCATGTGTACGCCAATCTCGGTTTCACCAGCAGCTCGCGGTCGGTGCTTCTCGAAGGCGCGGATTCCGGCGTGACCCGCGGCGAGTTGAACGACAGCCAACTGGTGTTCCGCGGCGGCGTAGGCGTGCAGTTCTAGCGCCCTGGCAGTGCTCGGGGAAAATCACCGAGCACCGCTCTTCAGCTTGCCGCTCGGTCGGCGAAACGCCGACTTTCGCTCGTCGCAGTCTTCGGGGAAGGCGCTTCCCTGAAGACTGCTAGCCTCGCGTCCAACACCGCCAGCCGCGCCTGCAATGCCTCCAACTCAGGATCCGCCGGCGCTTCCACCGGCGCTGGCTTCGGTGCGGCGACCGGTGCCCGAGCTTTCGGAAACATGGCCTCAAACCGGTCTAGTTGGGTGCTCAGCAGCTCCATCCCTGTGACCAGTTGCACCCGGAGCGCCGACGCCACCGGATCCGTGCCTGTCGAGCGGATGACGCGCCGCAGCAGGCTCGGCGGCAGCAGGTCCACGCCGCTCAGCACTTCCAGCGCCACCTGTAGCAGCACCTCGCGCGTGAGGTCCGCCCCTGTCTGCGCATCCTCCACACGCACGTCCTCCCCAAGTCGAACCAGCGCAGCGACGTCGTTCAGGTTGACGTAGCGGCTGTGCTCCACGTCGTACAGCCGTCGGTTGGGGTACTTTCGGATCAGCATGGCACGCCCTATCACCGGCGGAGCACCACAGGAAGAAGTTTGTGTGCGTCGCAGCATGGGACGTCTTGACGCAACGCAGCATGGTGGGTAGAACAAAGGCGCCGGTCGGACCGGCCCAGGAGATCCCATGAGCACCAAGACCCCGTCTGTTCCCACGCTGTTCGCCGATTCCCACCGTCGCGCCGTCGACGCCGCCGTCGCGCAATCGCGCCTCGTCGAGAAGGCTTTCAGCACCCTGCTCGACCTCGGTCGCGACAGCCTGGCGGTACAGGTCGACCTCGTCGATCACGCTGTCCGCGCTGCCCAACCGGCGGCACCCGCAGCCAACTGATGGTCTTCGCGGCGCTGCTGCGCTACAGCATCGGCGCCGCTTGGAATTCCCATGGAGCCCGCATGAACCCCGACCTCAGCGCGTTGACAGGCGAGTTGTACCGAAATTGGGAGCGCACCACCGCGACCTTTTGGGACCAGGTGCTCGACGACCCGAACTTCCTCAACGGCATGAGCGGACTGGCCGCAGCCAACGCCACCGCACAACGCCGCATGGCGGAAGCGACGAACAAGACGCTGGAAACGCTGCATCTACCCACCCGCGAGGACATCACGCGGGTGGCCCGCCTGGTCGGGCAGGTGGAGGATCGGCTGCTGGCGGTGGAGGATCAGCTCCACGCCCTGACAGATTCGGTTGCTGCGGCGCACAAGGAGGCGCTCAAGGCCCGCGTAGAAGCCGCGGAGACGCGCCTCGCGCTGGAAGAACGGTTGGCGGGAATCGAGGCCCTGCTCGCGAACCGGCCACCCCCGCGAAGGCGAGCCGCGTGACGAGCGCGACCGCACACCCGGCGCCGTTCCGGGTCATCCACCGACAGGGCCCAACGTCGTTGCGCTGGTACCAGCCGGCAGACGTGCGTGAAGCGCCCCTGTTCATCAGCATGCCGCTGATCAACCGGGCGTCCATCTGGGACCTGCTGCCCGGACATTCCGTGTTGGCCCGATTGTTGGACCGAGGTTTTCCCATCGCGCTGCTCGATTGGGGAAGCCCCGGTCCCGAGCAGGCCCATCGCCCGTTGGCCACCTTCGTGGACGAGTTCTTGGGCCGGGCGCTGGACCGCACACGTCGGGAGGCACGGAAAACGCTCGGTAGCGAGAGCATCGACGCCGTCGGCTACTGCGTGGGTGGCACCTTCCTGGCGATGCATCTTTCCCGTCATGACGGCGTCGTCAGGCGACTCGTGGCGGTGGCGTCGCCATTTGATTTCTCGAAGGGCGGCCGCCTCGCGCGGTGGGCAGGACCGCAGTTTCCCGTCGATCAAATGGCTGGAGAATGGGGGAATTTCCCGGCGGAACGGATGCGGCAGAGTTTTCAATGGCTCCGGCCCGAGGGGGTGGTCAAAACATGGACGAGCTTGCTGGAACGCGGCTCGGATCCCAAGTTCGCCGCTGTTTGGACGGCACTGAAGCAATGGAACGCTGAGGCCGTGGATTTTCCCGGAGCGGCCTGGGCCGACTATGTGCGCGCCTGCTACCAGGAAAATCAATTGATGGGCGGTTCGTATCTGCTGGGGGGCACGCCCTGTGACTTGGGCAAAGCGACGATTCCCGCGCTCGCATTGGCAGCGTCGGACGACCACATCGCGCCGCCCGACGCGGTGTTCGGACTCGCGAAACGGTGGGGCGGCCCGGTCACGACGCGCACGTTGCGAGGTGGCCACATCAGCATCAGCCTCGGCGACGCCCTGCCTGCGGCCATCGCGGGGTTCTTGACCCAAACAAGCGTCCATGCCTGAGGGCGCGATGAACTGGCACGATCCGCTGGGCTGGTTGCCGCCGCCCGGCCTCGCCGGATTCGACGAGATCGCGAAGGTGCGCCGCGGGATGTTGCTGCTCGCTGCGGCCCCACGACCGCCCATCGGAATCACGCCGCACGCCGTGGTCCATGGGCACGACAAGTTGGCCGTCCGGTACTACCCGCCGTCGGGCACGCATTCGGGTGAGACGGTGGTCGTGGTGCCGTCGCTCATTAACCGCGCCGCCATCGTGGACCTCGAACCTGGGCGCAGCCTTGTGGCCGCACTCGCCGCCGCCGGCCATCGCGTGTACCTCGTCGATTGGGGTGTGCCTGGCGAGGAAGATGGCGACGACGATGTCGGCTACGTGCTGCACGACCTGCTGCTACGCAGCATCGCTCGAATCCGGCGACACGGTTGCGCCCGGAAGGTCCACCTGTTCGGGTACTGCCTGGGCGGAACACTCGCGGTGATGGCGACCGCGTTGAGGCCCGACGGCATCGCCTCGGTGGCCACGCTCGCGGCACCTGCGCGTTTCTCCGAAGGCGGGCGTTTCGCAGCCTTCGCCCGCGCTGTAGACCCCGTTCGGTGTTTTCCCTCCGGCCTCGTCCCGGTGGACCTCATGAAGCCGGTGTTCAAGTCGCTCGACCCCATGGGCAACTGGAACAAACACCTCGCCGTAGACGCCGCGGCGAACGACCCGAACGCGCTGCGGCGGGTGTTGGCCCGGGAGCGATGGGTCGAGGAAAACATTCCGCTACCGTCGGCATTCGCGCGAGAATGGGTCCGCTTCGGGTACCATGAGGACCGCCTGCTCGCAGGCACGTGGACGGTGCGCGGCGAAGCGGTGAATCTCGGCGCCATCGGGTTGCCCGTGCTCGTGCTCGCTTGCGAATCCGATTTCATCACCCCGCTGGCCTGCGCGCTCCCGCTGGCGCCTGCGACCGGCGGCGTGGCGATCACCCTACCCACGGGGCACCTCGCGGCCGTGGTCGGTGCCGCGGGACCGCGTTTGCTTTACCCGCTGCTCGACCGTTGGGTCCGAGACCCGGCATCCGTCGCGGCGGCGCCATGAACGCAGCTGCCAACCCGCTCGCCGCACACGCGCGCTTCCGACCCGACGCCGTGGCACTCATCGACGATGGCGATGGCCGTGTGCTCACCTACGCCGACCTGTACCGCGCTTCGTTGTGCTGGTGCGGCCGATTGCGCCGTGAAGGCGTGAAGCCCGGGAACCGTGTGGCCGTGCTCGCCGCCAACTGCGCCGACACGCTGGCCCTGCTGTTCGCGTGCGCAGAACTCGGTGCCACGCTGCTCCTCGTGAACTGGCGGCTGTCCGACGTCGAAATCTCCTGGCAGTTGACGCACGCGGGCGTTTCTCTGGTGCTGGCCGACGCTGAGAATCTCTCCCGTGTTCCAGGGGCCTTTCCCCTCGAAGACGGGCCTGGCGACGAGGCCTCGGAAGGCCCAGGCCTCGGCTCCGAAGACGCCTGGGTGCTGCTGTACACCTCCGGAACGACCGGTCGACCAAAAGGCGCGTTGTTGCCGTGGCGCCAGATCGTCCACAACGCCGCTACGACCACGCTGGCCTGCGACCTGCTGCCCTCCGACGTCACCGTCACCTTCGCGCCGCTCTTCCACACCGGCGGACTCAACTGCCTGACGACGCCGCTCCTGCTGCGCGGCGCAACTGTGGTGCTGCAACGCAGCTTCGACGCCGCGGCCGTGCTGCAACGCATTTCCCAGGCCGGCGTCACGCTGCTGATGGGCGTGCCCACCCATTACCAACTGTTGGCCACGCACCCGGATTTCGCGACGGCGGGCCTAGGGTCGGTTCGCGATGCCCTCGTCGGCGGTGCCCCATTGCCCGCCTCGTTGGCTACGACTTGGCTCACCCGCGGCGTGACCCTGCGACAGGGCTTTGGCCTCACGGAAGTCGGTCCCAACGTGTTCAGCACGCCCCCGCGCTTCCGCGACCGGACTGAATGCGTCGGATTGCCGAATCCTGGCGTCAGCGCTCGGCTTTGTCGGCCCGATGGGTCGGTCTGTGCCGTAGACGAACCCGGCGAGCTTGAACTCGGCGGACCGTTGGTGTTCAAGGGTTACCTCAACGACGCCCCGGCTACCGCCGCGGCCCTTCGCGACGGCTGGTTTCGCACGGGAGACGTGCTGTCTAAGGACGTCGACGGCCTGTTTTGCGTGCGCGGTCGTCTCAAAGAGATGTACAAGTCTGGCGGCGAGAACGTCTACCCAGCAGAAGTCGAAGCGGTGATTCTCGGTTGCCCGAGCGTAGCGATGGCGGCGGTGCTCGGTGTGCCCGACGCGCAGTGGGGGGAAGTCGGCGTTGCTTTCGTCGAAGCCTCGGCAGGCCAGGATCTGCCTCCCGACGCGGTCTTCAGCCATATGCACGGCCGCCTTGCCCGCTTCAAACATCCGAAACGCGTCATCATGGGCGCCTTGCCGCGAACCGCAAGCGGCAAAGTGGACAAGGCGCTGCTGCGGACTGGATTCCCATGTTGATCGCGTTGGTCGCATGTATGGCCGACGACTGGACCGGCGTGCCCTGGCAGCCCGCGGACACCGGTGGCACGGCCGTCGGCGCGCCCTCGCCGCTCATCGGCGCCTGGGTGTCGTCCGGCGAAGACGTCTCCGACCTGCTGGCGGGACCGCCATTCTACTACGTGTCGGTGGACGCGACCTTTGACGCGTCTGGGACTTACACCGTAGACGCGACCGACACCGACGGCGGTTTGTGGCCCGTCCGCGGCAGCTTTGACACGACGGCGGGCAGCCCCGGCACGGTGTTGTTGGCGCAAACGGAGCCGTACGAGGCCGAAGCGATCGGAATCTGGCAGGTGGAAGGCGACGTGTTGCAATGGGAGGTCGTACAGACAGTTCCCGACTACGGCTTCACGCCCCCCACACCCGAAACCGGCTTCGGAAGCTCGGCGGGCGGGGGCTTGGTGACGGGCGCAAACCTCCAGACGTATCGGCGGCCCTGATGTGGTGGCGCTCGCTCGCCTTGGCGTCGCCGCCACCCGTCCTGGAACCGCGTGTGGGACTCGACGCGGTCGCCCTCGTCCAGATCCGCACCAGCACGAGCAACCTGGTGACCACCAACCCGCTGCTCGACGGGCAAGTGGTCGGCGCCATCGGCGGAGCGTCCGGCGTCGTTGTGGACCCAACCGCAGTCGCCGCAGCCACCGAACAACGCGTGGGCCTGTTCACCCGCTACGCGCCCCGCCTGCTCGATGGCCGGGCCAGCCTCAACGGCGCCTTTGAAATCGACTTTGCTTGGGGCGACAGCGCCTACGGAACCGGCGGAAACGTAGGCGGCGGTTTTGGCGGCGACCAGGTGAACCTGCAGACGCGCCGGTTGTCGGCCGACGTACTCGCGCGCCGCGGAATCGCGTCGGTGCGGGTAGAGGCGGGTTTACAGTGGCTCGGCGACAGCGAACTCGACCCCGCAGGACTCGGGCCCGACGCACTCTTTCACGCCGGCGCGCACGGCATGCTGTTCGCGTCGGAGGCCGCAGGCGTCGTTGCGTACGGCCGACTCGCCGACGCTTGGGGAACACGCTTTCGAGGCCGACTCGGCCTGTTCACCCTGTCGGAACAGGGATTCACTGTGCCCGACGACGTGTGGGTCATGGTCGCCGACGCGAGCGCCGTCCCCGGCTGGCGTTCGTCCGTAGGCGTGCACGTGGCGTGGATGCAGGACCGGTCGGGCGGAACCGGCGGCGCACTGGGCCAGGGCCCCGTCTCACCGCTGTCGGCGCTGCAGGGTGGCCCCTCGCTGGACCTGTACGACGGGGCGCCGGTTCCACCCGACGCACGCGCCGACGCCGATCTGGTGTGGCTCTTTGCCGACGTCGGCTACAATCCCGCTCTGGGTGCAGGCGCGCTCGGTGCCACGGCGATGGCGGGCGCACTCGTCGGCCGTCTGTATGCGCCACTCGCCCCCGACGACGGCGTGCTGGGCTTCTTCGGCGACGCCGAACTGCGGTGGCGGTGGACGCAGGGTGCCGGCTCAGTGGCCCGGGTAGAAACGCTGGTCACCAGCGGCGACGACCCCAACCCGGATTCGTACACCGGACTGGTCACGGGCAACAGCTACGGCGTGGCGGGCGCGGTGTACGCCACCCACGGGATGCTCCTGCTCTTCCCCGACCGCGGCGCCATCAACCGCCTGGTGAGCGTGGTCCCGGATTCGTCCAACGCCGGTCGTGGCTTGCGCGCCGTGACCGCCGGCGTCGGCTTAGACCTCGTTCCCGACCGCCTCACCACCTCGGTCGGCCTCGGGACCGCCACCGACGCCGCTACCGTGTGGATGGGCACGGAACTCAACGCCGCCGTCGTCGGCCGCCCCCTCTGGGGCATGGACCTCGGCCTGCGCGGCGCAGTCCTGTTCCCCGGGCCGGACCTGACCGGGACGCCGTGGACGGCCCTTCTCACCCTCGACTGGTTGGTGACACCATGAACCCCCTGTTCGCGCTCACGGCGCTCGCTTTCGCCGCGCCTCGCTACAGCGCTGAGCCGCCGCTGGACCCAGCGGACTTGTGGACGCCCTTGCCCACGCACATCCTGGACGTCGGCGGTATCGACGTGAGCGTCATGGATAGCGGCGGCGACGGCCATCCCCTGCTCCTCATCCACGGGTTGTCCTCGTATGGCAGCTACTGGGCCGACGTGCTGACCGTGCTACCGGCGCGCGGCTACCGGGTGATCACAGTGGACCTCCCTGGTTACGGTCGCTCCGCCCGGCCGCCCGACGCACCGTACACCCCGTCTTGGTACGCGACCGTGATGGTCGGCCTGCTCGACGCACTCGATATTCCCTCCGCCACCGTGTTCGGCCACAGCATGGGCGGCCAGATTGCGCTGACGATGGCCCTGGACTTCCCAGCCCGCGTCACCGGCCTCGTGCTGTCCGCGCCGGCCGGCTTCGAGCGATTCTCGCCCGGAGAGGTGGCGCTCATGCAGCACTATTGGACGCCGAATCGGGCTTTACACACCACCGAAGTCGAGACGCGGGCGGCGTTCACCACGGCGGTCTTTCGTCGGCATGACGACCTCGTCGAACGGTGGATCGGCGAGCGCGTGAGAATGGGCCGCCACCCGAGTTTTGTAGGCACCAGCCTCGCCGTGAGCCGGTGCATCGCCGGGATGTTGTCCGAACCGGTGTGGGACCGCCTGCCGTCGCTGTCGGTGCCGACGTTGATTGTTTTCGGTGAACAGGACGCCATGATTCCCAATCCCGTGCTTCATGGCGGACGCACCCGGACCGTCGCCGAAGCGGGGGCCATGCGCATTCCCGGCGCCCGCCTGGTGCTGCTGCCGGACGCCGGCCATACGGTTCACCACGACGACCCAGACGGATTTCTCGCGGCTGCGCTGTCGTTTGTCGACGAGGTTTCGCGGTGATTTTCGTCTTTGCTACAGCCTGGGCGACGTCGGATTTCGTGCCCGTTCCCGACGCCATATTCGACGACGCGGAAACATTTACCCAGGACGGAGACATCAAATTGTGGTCGGTCGTCGAGCGCTACGACGACCCAGACAACACCCTGTTCCATGATGAATCTTTCAACAGTGGTTTGTCGTGGAAGGACACCGACGTCTCTCCGTTCATCGCCACGATGTTTGGCACGTCTACGCCGTCGTCATCTGCCTTTCTGCTGCACCGTGGCCTGTCCGCATCGGTCGGCGAGGGCACGCCGATTTTGTTCGTGCACGGTGCGGGCGACAACGGAAGTCGCGCCTTCGTCACCCTGGCGACGCGTTTCGACCGTGCGTTGCGCCCGACCTTCGTGTTGACCTTTGCCCATCCCCACGGCGACCTGTTCTTGCAGGCGGAGACCATCGCCGACGCGCTTTCTGTGGTGGTTGCAGCGACAGGTGCCGAACAGATCGACGTCGTCGCCCACAGCAAGGGCGGGCTCGCTGCGGCGATCTACGCGGCACATGGGCCCGAAGCCGATTGGAGCAACGACAACTACGACGCCGCCGGCACGGCGTACCGCGGCGACATCCGGCGTTTGGTCCTCGTCGCCACGCCACTTGGGGGGGTGGACACCGCCTACCGTTGGTCGGGCCTGAATTTGTTTTCCACCGAGGCCGACATCGCCGTCGCGCCGACGAGCTGGAATACCTGGTTTCCGTCGACCGTCGCGTTCTTTCTCGACCAAGTGGACCTGGCAGACCAGGATTTTCAGCCCGACGGCCTCGACCTGTTCCCCGGGCAGCGGCAGATTCTTCGCGCCCAAGACGCGCCATTGCCCGGGAGCCAAAGTTGGCTCGGCCTGTATGCGCTGCAACCGGACTGGTACACGACCTACCACGGCGGTTTGGGTTTGTTGTCCGACAGTGCGGGCATCGAGGCCGCCATCGCCGACGGCGGCGATGTGGTCGGGCAGTTGTCCGCGCGGGGCGTGGCCCCGGGCGTGGCGCTGTACCTGCTCGCTGGGAACAGCCCCTTGTTGCCAAACGGCAGCGACGCACTCGCGGCAGGCTTTGCCGAACTTGCAGCAGGCGTCGATTTCGCAGAATTGACGGCCGACGTGGACGCGCACGGAACGCCCTGCCACCCGGGCCCTTACGAGTTGGAGGCGTTGGCGTCCGGCGCAATCGTGCTCGGCGAGATCACCGGCCCGTCCGATGGTCTCGTGTTTGTCGACAGTGCGCTCCTCGCGGAAACGCTGACGGCGCGCGGGGCCACAGTCGTAGACAGCCGAGTTGCGGACCTGAGCCACCTCGACCTGCTGTACGCGAGTCCGGTGACTGGGGCGCTGCTGGTGGAGGCGGGAGAATTGGCGCCCGACGTGGATGGGTGGATGATCGACGTCGGGAATCGCTACATCGCCGCGGACACGTTGGGGTGGATTGAGGCCGCGCTCGCGGATGAGCCTGGGACCGAGAGCATGCCCGATACCGCCGGTGAAGCGACCCCGGAGAACCCAGCGGAAACCGCTCCTTTGGGTGGCGCCCGCCCGTGTGGGGGCTGCAACGGTGCCGCGACGGGCGTTGGGTGGTGGGGGGTGCTCGTCGTTTGGTTTCGACGGCAATTGCGCCGTCGTCAGCCCGGTTCCGTCCGTTTCCGCGCCCACCACGCAAGCCGCTCGGCAATCAACTTCTCCTCCGCCACCCCCGACGGCACATAGAACCGAGTGCCTGCCAACCCCTCCGGGAGGCAAGCTTGGCGTGAAACCCGGTTGGGCTCGTCGTGGGGGTTGACGTACCCGTCTCCGTAACCAAGCCCTGCCGTTCCCGATGTGGCGCTGCGCAAGTGCAGCGGAACCGGCAGCGCCCCCGTTCGGCGCACCAAGTCGAGCGCTGCATCGATGCCAACGTAGGCGGCGTTGCTCTTCGGACAGGTCGCAAGCCAGGTCACGGCCTGGGCGAGTAGGAGACGCGCCTCGGGCATCCCGGTTCGTTCCACCGCGGTCGTCGTGGCCGCCGCAACCAGCAACCCGCGGGGGTCAGCGTTGCCGACGTCCTCCGCCGCGAAAATCATCAACCGCCTGCACACGACCATCGGGTCTTCGCCCCCTTCGATCAAGCGCGCGAGCCAGTATAGACCGGCGTCGGGGTCCGACGCGCGCAGGCTCTTGATGAGCGCCGACAGCACATCGTAATGGTCGTCACCGTCGCGGTCATGGCGGAGGGCGGGGTCTCCTAAGACCCGACGAACCGCCTCCACCGTGAGGGGACCGTCAATCGAAAACAGCGCCAGGTCGAGGTTGTCGAGCGCCCGCCTGACATCTCCCGCCGCCGATATAGCCAACGCCGTCAACACCTCCGCCGGAACGTCGGCTTCGCGGTGCGCCACGCCGAGAGGCGAACGGAGCGCGTGTTCGAGAATGAGGACCACGTCGGGGACCGACAGCGGTTCAAGACGAACAATGCGGACCCGGCTGCGGAGCGCCGACGTCAGCGAGGCCCCGGGATTTTCCGTCGTGGCGCCGACCAAGACCACGACGCCGGATTCGAGGTGGGGGAGCAGCCCGTCCTGCTGGGCCTTGTTCCACCGGTGTACCTCATCCACGAATAGCAGAACACCCCCTTCGACGGTCCCGCGATCGACGGCGGTTCGCAGCGCAGCCACGCCGTCCAACACGGCAGACAGCGCCACAAACGGACGGGACAAAGACCCCGCTAGCGCCCGCGCGAGCGTGGTCTTCCCGCTTCCAGGCGGGCCCCAAAACACGAGGGAGCTGAGTCGACCCGCAGCCACGGCCTTGCGAAAGGGCGCATCGGGCCCGAGCAGATCGCGATGCCCGACGACTTCGTCAAGGCTCGCCGGCCGCATACGCGCAGACAGCGGGGCGTTCATACCGGACCTCGATTGCCGACCTAAGCGCGGCCCGCAGCGATCACCAGGGCGCGATGGGCACACACTTGTTGCGATCCTCTACGGTCATACCCCACCACGTATGCGGCGTCGCCCAGTCGACCTTGGGCAGCTCCACCATCTGCAGACCTCCTACACTTTCGGGCACAGCGACCACCTGCGCACCCTCGAGCAGTTGGCCGACTTCCACAGGAAGACCGGGGTGGAGCACCGCGTACAGGGGAAACGCGCCGCAACGAAGGAGTTCGCCACCCTTGGGTCTCGGTACCCGGACAACCATTGGCGGAACGACCGGATCTCTCTCCACCGCGCTTACATCGAGCCAGCCGACCACCGTCGCTGCGTCCCCGACGGAGGCGACTTGCACGGCCGACGCCTCTGACTTCAACAAACGAAACAGCCCGCACGCCCAAGGGCTCGGACAGTTCCACGTCCCGAGTTCCTGTCCACCCGGCGTTTCGCGCAGCAGGTGCGTACCGGCCTCCAGCTGCGCTGGCGCTACCAAGCGTTCGGAGGGGACTGCGCGCGCCAACGTCCAGCCGCTGCATGGCACAGTCCGGGACACCGGCTGCGCAGGGGTGTAGCCGTCCGGGAGCACGGGTCTCCCAGAAAGGCCGCTGTCGTCCAACACCACCGCCATGGCGTCAAACGGACCCACGAACACACCGCTGCCAAGCGATTCTTCCCCACCCGCCGCCAGCAGACGTGTTTCCGAAGCCACCCGTCCTGTCATCGTGATGGACGGATCGGAGACCGTCACCAAACGCTCCTCGGAGGACATGCTGAAAACAGCCGCGAGGTTACGAGCGTGCACGCTGACAATCTGACGCTCGATCAGCTCACCGTCGAGGTCCTCCTCAATCCGCACGAGCTCAAAGGAGGGCGCGGTCAGGGCGTCCGTTTGCCAGGTACAGGGCGCTTGAGCCCAAGCGGAGGTCAGGAATTGGAGCAAGACACCTCCACTGCCAGTGTAGCGCTTACGCGCAGGAGTCGACGAAGTCGTCCGCTCGGCCGAGGGACCAGAATTCACGAAGGAACAAAGGCACGAAGACACGAAGAACGGCAACGTTTTGGTTGAAGGGCAATTTCGTAGCGTCTTCGCGTCTTTGTGTCTTTCGTGTCTTTCGTGTCTTCGAGGACGGCACGCCCAGAGCTTCGCGCCGGTTCTGTTCAGTGGAAAACTCTCGACCTCAGCGCCGAGCTCCCACCCCATCCCTCCTCCGGCGTTCCCGACGACGACGGTAGGTCGCATTGATCGAAGCCACTCGTGTTGGAGCATTTCGTGTCGTCGGCGCTCGGATTCAGAGTGCCCATAGATCAGAGCCGTTCCTCTATGCTCAGTGCCACGTCACAGGGGCGAACGATCGGGCGCTTCGGCGCAGGGCAGAAGATCGCTTCGCAGTCGGCGATGCAGGCGTCGAAGCCATCCTCACAGGGCGTGAGATCAACGGGGCACTCACCTCCAGTATCCAGCGGCGGATTACACTTGTCCGAGGCATGGTAGACGCAATCATCCTCTGCAGGGCGCGATCCCCACAAGCCGGGCCCGGCCCGCTCCCGGTCCCGCTCCCGGTCCCGCTCCCGGTCCCGCTCCCGACCCCGCTCCCGGCGTCGCCCCTGGAAGCGTCAGCGATCATTCTGGAGCTTCTTCGCCAAGGCTACGAGCATCGCCACGACGCGATCGAGCTGCTCCTTACCG
>CAMASI010000099.1 GCA_945861065.1 Klebsiella pneumoniae
TCGATGGCGCCCGCCGCGCAAGGCGCGGGGTGCAGCCGAACCGAGGAGTACGTGGCGTACTTCGCAGGTTCGGCGGGGTCCCCGCAACGCAGCGCCGCGGGATGCCAGCGAGTCCGAATGCGCAAGTTATTTTTGCGCGGGCCCTTAGCGTCAAACGACAACGCCCTCGTGACCTTAGGTCAGCGAGGGCATTTGAACGGTGGTTGCCGAGCGCCGCGAGGCGCCCGACATCGCTACAACCTATTGTGCGAAGGTCGCTGCGACGCTCTTGCGGAGGCCGTCGAGCGCAACGCCGAGGGCCTTGATCTCTTCAGGAGCCTTCGTGAGCGTGCCAATGTTGTCGGCGATTGCCTTCGGTGCCTTGATCATCGCCGCCGGATTGTCGGCTGCGAGGGTCTTGAGCGTTGCGGGATCGCCGTACTTTTGGGCGTCGGCCGCAATGGCCTGGAACTGGGCCGGAAGCTCGGCGAGGGCTGCAACTGCGTCGCCTACGGCCGTAAAGCCCGCATTGATGGCGTCGATTGCGGCTTGTACGTTCGCGGGAACGGCGTCTCCGGCCTTGATGGAGGGCATGCCCTTGGCGTCGATCGCGGCGCTGACTGTGCCGCCGGCCTTCGTCTTGAGGTCGGTGAGCGCGTCTGCGAACGGCGTGCCTTCGGTGAGGCCGAGTGCGGTCACGAGATTCTTCTGGAGATTCTCGACTTCGGTGCGTGCCTTGATGATGCTATCGACGGGTGCCTTGGCCTTGGCGAAGGTCTCGTCAATCGAAGCAATTCCCGTCTCCTTGATTTCGAGAGTCTGGGCAGAACTGGCCGCGGCCTTCTCTTTTTTGGCTTCAGCGACAGGGGCCCAGGTAAGAGCCACAGCAACGATCGCCAGGCCGAGAAAATTACGCATCGTGTCCTCCAAACGGGGGTTTCCCCGGACGGCTGCGGAGTTACCTCGGTATTCGGTGCGCTGCAAGGCTGTGAAGACGATGTGCGGTCTTCACGATAGCGCTGACGAACTGGAGTGTGCATGGCGGTCGAGGTCGCTGCGGAGCTCAGTCTCCCCACCAACCCGAATTGTGTGTTGTTCGGTACCGCGGCAGTAGAGGCACTGCGCGGGAGGCCGTTCACAGACGTGCAGCGGATCGTATTGCGAGCCGCTGAGGGGTTTCACAATCGGTGTGGCTTGCCTTGTGGCGTGTCTTTCGGGTGGCGCATCGTAGCCGACCGAATGAACACCCAGGCGCAACAACTCACAGCGGCCTTTGTGATTGATGGCCCCGCATCTGCGGAGGACATCCAAGCCCTTGAAACCGGCATGGGCAGTGGCTTGTTGCCGTGGAGCCGGGCGTCCGTGGAGCGGATTCCCGCGAACGCTGTTCCGTCGCTTGCCTGCTTGCGCGGGCAGTCCTACCAAGTATGGACGCGCGACGATGGCGAGTTGTGGGCGTGGCGATTGGTCATGTACCCGGATGAAACCATTCGTGTGCACCGGACGCGGCCAGCCATCGCGAGACCCGACGCATTTCTTGCGCAACTGTCGCATGCGGAGGGCACGATTCCTCCGATTGCGAGCGGTGAGGCCGAGTTGGAGCGGATGCGAATGGCGTGGACGCTGCATTTCGCCGAGCGAATCGTTGCAGCGGACGGCGTGGTGGACGACGACGAGAAACTCTTTCTCAGCAAGGTGTTTCCTCAGGCCACACTCGTCAACGTCGGTTTGTCCGAAGGGTCGGATCGGGTTCGTTGGTTTCAACATGCCACAGCAACGCTGCCGGACGTCCTCGGTCACCATGACAAACTCGCGTTGTTGACCCTGTTGTTTACCGTCTGCTACAGCGATGGTCAGGTGGAGGCGGCCGAGATGAAAATCCTCGGCGAGGCCGGCGAAGCACTCGGGCTCCAACGCCAAGACGTGCTGTCATTTCTTCAAAGTCATTGCTGAGGTGCCAGTGAGTGAGACGGTTGACCGGTGGCGCGTTGCCATCGTCGGGGCAGGGCCATCGGGCTTCTTCGCGGCCGCCGCATTGGTGGATGGCCAACGTGCCGAAGTGGACCTATTCGATCGGCTACCTACGCCCTACGGCCTCGTTCGGGGCGGTGTCGCGCCAGACCATCAGAAGATCAAGGCGGTGACCCGCGCGTTGGAAAAGACGCCTCGGGCGCCCGGCGTACGCTTTGCTGGCAATGTGCGGCTCGGGGTTGACGTGTCTTTGGACGACCTTCGCGAGGCCTATGACGCAGTTCTGCTCACAACCGGCGCGGAAGCCAGTCGGAACCTGGGCATTCCCGGCGAGCAGGCCATTGGGAGTGCGGCGGCGACCGACTTTGTGGGTTGGTACAACGGGCACCCGGACCACCGGCATCACCAATTTCCACTGGACACCGATTGTGCGGTCGTCGTGGGCGTAGGAAATGTGGCCATGGACGTGGCCCGCATTTTGGCCTGTCCTTTCGACCATCTCCGTCCGACGGATGTCTCCTACCGCGCCCTCGACGCCCTGAAGGCGTCGCAAATCACCGATGTGGTCATCCTCGGTCGACGCGGGCCTGCCCAAGCGGCATTTAGCACCGACGAACTCCGAGAGATCAGTCATTTGTCAGGCGTGGACCTCGTGGTCCGCTACGGTGGCGCGACGCTGGACCCGTTGTCGGAACAATGGCTGGCCCTGCACCCGGATCGCGGCGCGTCCGCAAATGTGGCCTTCCTCGCTGCCCGAGAAGGGGTGACCGTTCGGGACAACGCTCGGGTGAGGGTACACGTTCGCCTTTTGGCTGCGCCGGTCGAGATCTTGGTAAAGGACGGGCGCGTGTGCGGCCTCCGGGTAGAACGGACGGTGTTGGTTGGCGATCCCGCGGTCGGGCTGGACGCGGTCGGGACGGGCGAGTTTGAGACCATTGACTGTGGCTTGGTCTTGCGGGCAGTGGGCTATCGAGGGTTGCCAATTCAGGGCGTTCCCGTGGACAAGCGGGGCGTGATTCCTAACGTAGGTGGGCGTGTCACCGGTGACGACATGACCGGCGTGTACGTTGCAGGGTGGGCGAAACGGGGCCCTTCAGGGCTGATCGGGACCAATCGAGCGTGTGCTCGGGAAACGGTCGCGGCGATGTGGGCCGATTTTGAGGGAAAAACGCCGAAAAACGGTGGCAACGACCTTTTGGTTGCGCTGCAGTCCCGCGGGCATCAGGTCGTCTCCTGGGCCGACTGGGAGCGGTTGGACGTCGCTGAACGTAAGCGCGGCGAAGCGGCTGGCCGTGTTCGGGAGAAGGTCGAGGTACAGGCGGAAATGCTAGCGGTCATCCGCGAAGGCTAGACCGGGCTAGAGCCAGCGTTCGGCGCAGACTCGGGCCATCGCCATGATGGTGAGTTGAGGGTTCACGCCGATATTCCCGGGCAGGATCGACGCATCCGCGACGAATAGGGATTCGGCGCCTCGGACCCGTCCGTCGACGTCCACCACGCTGCGCGCGGGGTCGGCGCCAAGCACCGCACCGCCAAACAAGTGGGAAAGGATACAAACCCAGGCGCGGGGGTCCAGGCTCGCGTCGTCGATTTTCGACAGCTCACCTGCGCTGATTCGCCAGGGTAGCCCGGCCACATTGGGCAGGACCCAACGTGCGCCTGCCGCGAAATGGGTCTGTGCGAGCACGCGTAGCCCTTCGCGCATACGCTCCATGTCTGCTGGCGGCGCCGAGTACCGGATCCACGGCACGCCGAATCGCCGACCGACCGTTCCTTCGGCCTCGGCCCGGACCGCAAGCACCCACATACAAAGGTGCCGGTAATCCGCGACACGTTCTGTCAGTGCGGCGCCGCCCCCGGGCAAGCGGCTCGCTGCCAATTCGAACGGGATGGACAGCGTTTCCAGCTTCAGTCGGCTGTCTTTTCGAAACGCGAGGCTTTGCCATCCCTGCGTCACGCCGACGTTCATATCTACGGGATCGTCGTACCAACCCATCACGCCGGTCCCGGGATGCGCTCTAAATCCGGTCCCAAGCGCTGGATGACGGAAACCCGAGGCTCGAAGCAGCGGAGCGGAACGCGTTGCGGACGCAGCAATCACCACGCCCTTGGAGGCGCGGACGGAGAATTTTGCGCCCCAACGACGGGTTTGGGGGTGGCGGAAATGGCCGGAAACCCCGATGGCGCGTTTGCCGTTCCACTGGACGGAGGCGACAGGCGCACAGCTCAGAACAGCGCCATTTCTCGTAAGGACTTCCGGGACAAAAGTCAGATTCATGCTTCTTTTCTTGCGGGCCCGGCATCCTTGGAGGCAACGACCAGCACCTTCACAGTCTCGTACAAAACGATGGGTCCGTTCAGACGCGTACCCCACGCGTTGTGCGCCGAGCGCTGCCAGCTCGTTCATGCGTCCGTAGCCAACCGTCGGGGACGGGGTGGCCTCAAGTTCTCCCATCAGGGCGTCCTGGGCGTCGCCCATCCGGCGACCGAGTTCTGCGCCGTCAATCCCCGTAGAAAGGGACCATTCGGCGAAGATGTCCTCGGGCGTCCGCACACAAATCGCGCTGTTGATGACGGTAGATCCACCGACCGCGAAACCTTGAACGAGGGGCCAAGCGGCCCTGCCGACGACGACGCCTGCGCCGGTGTCGGGCATGAGGTCGCGCATCGCCGCCCATGTGGTGGACGGGTAGTGCTCGGGGTCCCGCCATGCCCCGGCTTCCACGATCGTCACTCGGGCTCCGGCACGGGCGAGCGTGACGGCGGCCGATGCCCCTCCCGCGCCACTGCCGACGACAACCCAGTCCGTGTCGATGTGAACGTCGCCACGTTCTACGAAACTGGTATGACTCACCGGCGCCAATCCACGGGGTCGGGCAGGTCCGGCCCGAGCGCGAGCGCTTCGCGCACGCGTGGATCTCGGGCCATGGCGAACGATGCGGCGAGTTTGATCAACGTCGCCGATTGGCGAAGTGGGTACAGGGGGTGCGCCGAGAAGGCCGCTGCGTGGCGGTCGAGCACCGATTTCGGAAGTAGCCAGGAGGGAAGAGGCCAACCGACGGTGGTGACCGGACTGAGCATGAACCCGACGGCCGCACCTACGAGGCCGAGCCACATGAGCCAACTGCTCTCGCGCAGCACGGCTGAAACGACCTCGTCGAGGTGTCCTCCGTCCTTTGCGCCCGGAAGGCGAGCGACGCTTGGCATCATGGCCGCGGCCGAATGTGCGAGCAGCCAACGAGTCATGGGGTAAGGCCGAATTTCACGAGTCGTCAGGGCTGCCCGAACGGAAACACGTTCGGGCATACGCTTGCGTCGAACTGCATTTCTACGTCACCTTTGGGTGCGCCTCGGTCGGCGTCCACAATTCGAGTCGTGAAGTCGCCCTTAAACCGCAATCCTGTTTCCGCCTTTGTCACCGACAGGAGCCCGCCGTCGGTCAGGTAGGGGTCGTAGTACCCGTTTTCCGTGGGGTCGTCGGGGTCCGGATGATCGATGAAGTGGGTGACCTCGCCGTACAGGGTCGAGGGATCCACGAGGTCGTCGAGCGCCCGCACGCCAACGATGTCGGTGCCCGCCAGCTCGGGGCTGAGCGACGCAACGCGCACGATCAGGGACACCTCCCAAAAGTCATCCGGGAAGGCCTTCTGCCACGCGATTGCATGACCGCGCCAAGTGGGATTGTCCGCGTAGAGGTCGAGGTAGTATTCGTAGACGCGGCAGGCATTCGGAATGGTGGAAAGCACCACGGTGACGAGGTCGTCGTCTTCCAACACGTCGGGCTGTTCGATGAACATCGAGACGTGCGCAGCGATCTCTTGCCCGTCCACGAGGCCTTCGATGCTGGTCGTCGTGCACGCCATCAAGAAAAAAACCATCATCAGGGTGCTCCCGAGTCCGGAATTCCACCACCCGCGGGGCAGGAGGTCCAGATCTCCGCGTAGTCTGCCGCGTACGCGACGTCGTGAAAGTCGCCGCAGTTGAGTTGGTCGAGGTGTCCGACGGCCTGTTCCGCTTCAGCCTCGGAGTACTCGCATTCTGCGAAGCCCGCGACCAGTGCATCGTACACGACGGTGTTCTGACGCTCGCAGTCGTTGCGCCCGAAGTAGAGCGCCTCGTAGTCGCCCCGGGCACAATCATGAAGGCGGGAACAGTAGGTCGACGCCAGGGTTTGCGCGATTTCGTCCTCGGCGAAGCCACCTCCCAGGCCGCAGGCTGCCCACAACAGCAGCGCACTCATGGTCCGGTGTCCTCGTCGCCGCACACATACACAATGTCGCAGGCGAGGTTGGCCGCGCCGATGGCGTACTCCTCACAAGACAGGCCTTGGATGCGCGACAAACAGCGGGTCGCCTCCCGTCCGTCAAAGGAGCAGCCTTGGTACTCACTCGCAATGACTGAGTCTACGACGTCGCCTAGGGCGTCCACGCAGTGATCAAAGTCGCCATAGGCGGACTCAAACTCACCAGCGAGGCAGTGCTCGATTTTGTTGCACTCGGCGACGCCGCGACGGGTGGAGTAGTCCTCCTCCGGCACCGAGCATCCGAGCCACAATGCGACGATCATCCGGCCGCCAACAGACGTTCGGCGGTGGCACGAACGAGCCCTGCGTCGATGCCTTGACGGCCCTTGAGCACAGTGCCCATGACGCGTCCAAGGTCTTTTACGGCCGTCGCGCCCGTGGCCGTGATGGCGTCGCGAACAAAGATTTCGATTTGTTCGGCGCTAATCTTGGGCGGAAGGAACTCTTCGAGCACCGCGAGTTCGACCTTTTCGGGGTCCGCGAGGTCGGGCCGGTTCGCTGTCGTGTACGCTTCGATGCTCTCCAAACGCTGTTTGGCCAGCCGTCGCAGCACCGTCTCACACCGTGGGTCGTCCAGGCTGCTGCTGTTGTCGGTCTTCATCTCCGCGATGAAACCCGCTCGAATGCTTCGCAACGTGCTGACCCGTAAGGCGTCGCGCGCACGCATCGCGTCGGTGAGCAACGCGCTCACCTTGTCGTAAATGGGCACGAGGCCTCCAATCTAGGCGCCAATCGGCGCGGGGTCGCGACTAACGCGGGCCCTTAGCGGTGAAAGGTGACCTGCAGCGCGTGGGTCAGGTACACGTCGAAGAAGGTCTGCGAGATCTCTTCTTCCAAGCGGTAGTCCACGAACGGTTCGGGCACAGCCATGTCCACGGCGTAGTCGATTTCGGTCATGTACCAGACGGGGTCACCGTCTACGCTTGCGTCGTCGGCGTCACGGTGGGCGAACCAGTCCGTCAGGACGTCTAGATCGTCCGTGAATTGGAACGTATGGTAGGAGCCACCGGACCACGTCGGGACCAAGGGTACTTGCTCGGGCGGACAAACACTGAGGGCCTCGTCTACGACCCAGTCTCCGTCGAAGGTCACAGTCGTGTCCGTGCAGGAATCGAAGGTGCCGGGTCCATTGAGGATCAGCAGGCAAGCGGGCCAGAACCCTTCCCATCCTGGCGTCGCATAGGTGTAGAGGGCGTAGGTCAGCTCGATCGAAGTGAACGCACAGAGCGGTCCGCCTTCCGGCGTCGTGGGCGGGGTCGTGACCGGTGGCGTCGTGACCGGAGGCGTAGTGACCGGCGGCGGTTCGGTCGGGGGGACGACGGTGGACCCTTCGCAACTCGGCGATCCCCAACAATTGTTGTCGTCGCAGTCAAAATAGCCGTCCTGGTCGTCATCCGCGCCGTCGGAGCACTCGCCAGCGGCGTCACCCTCGACGTTCTCGGGCCCGGTGGCGACGGGCTCGTCAGCGACAGCCTCCGGAAATTTGCACGCCAGCGCCATCGTCAGCCACATCATTTCCTCCTTGCCCGGCAGTGTGTCCCTGTTTTTGGCCGAGTGCAAGGGAGGCCTGAACAACAGACGTCGTTGTGGCACCAGTTGAACGCGGTGGGCTTCAAGGGTATGGTTGCCGCTGCCCACCCGGACGCCCCGATTCCTTGGAGAGCCGATGCGCGCCCTGATCGCCCCGTCTTTGTTGTTCGCCCTTTCTCTCACTGGTTCGTCAGCCTTCGCGGCCGACGACAAAGAACGCCATTTCGAGCTTGGTGTTGCCGGTGGTGCCGTTTTGATGGACCCGCTGGACTCGCTCGGAACGAGTTGGACGGTGGTCCCTAGGCTCGGGTACTTCATCGACAAGGATCTCGCGATCGAAGCCGACTTGGGCTTCCTGAGCGGAAAGACTTCCATCGGTGCGCCAGATCCGTTCGACTACACGGCGTTCACGCCTCGGATCGGCATTCTGGGTCGCGTGGTGACCGAGTACAGCAAACGGGAACGCGACAACCAAGGCGTCAAGTCAGAGGCCGCGGTCAAAGGCGAAAGCCCCGTCAACCTCCTTCTTGGAATGGGCGTCGGCGTCATCGGGAAGTCGATCAACGATGGTGGCGCGTTGGGGCTGCCGACCGGTGACAAGCTGGATTTGGACTTTCTCGCCAATGCCGGCCCAGGCTTGTTGGTCCCAATAGGTCAGAGCGGTTTGGCGCTGCGAACGGACCTCCGGTTCCTGTTGACGCTTGGAACAGAGAACTTCCAGAATCACGGGGACGCTTTCCTGGACTGGGAGTGGACCACGGGCGTCATGTACGAAATCGGCGGCCCGAAGGACAAGGACGACGATGGGGTCGAAGACAGCGGGGATTCCTGCCTCGACGCCAAGGAAGACATCGACTCGTTTGAGGACGAGGACGGTTGCCCCGACGACGACAACGACAAGGATGGCGTGCTGGACATTGATGGCACGGACAAGGCCCCGAACGATCCGGAAGACAAAGACGGCTTCGCCGATGCGGACGGCGTGCCCGACCCGGACAACGACGAAGACGGCGTGCTCGATGGTGTGGACGAGTGCAAGGAAGAGAAAGGCAGCGTCGATACGGCCGGTTGTCCGGACAACGACGGGGACAAGATTCGCAACGCCGACGACGAATGCCCCGACGATGCGGGCCCTGCTTCCTCGAACGGGTGCCCCGACCGCGACAGCGACCGTGTGCCGGACCATCGCGACGAGTGCCCGGATGAACCCGCGCCGAAGTCGGTGGACCCGCGCAAATCCGATGGCTGCCCGTCTCGGGTCTACTTCGAAGAAAGCGCCCTCAAGATCACGGAAAAGATCCTGTTCGCTTCTGGCAAGTCCGTCATCGACAAGAAGTCCTTTGGGCTGCTCGACGACATTGCCAAGGTGCTTCAGAAGTATCCGGGCGTCAAGAAGGTGCAGGTCGAAGGCCACACGGACAGCGACGGCGTCGATGCGGCCAACCTCAAGTTGTCCCAAGGCCGCGTGGATGCCGTCGTGAAGTACTTGGTCGGCAAGGGCGTTGCGGTCGAACGGTTGGCGGCGCAGGGCTTTGGCGAGAGCAAGCCCCTCGGCGACAATGCGACCAAGGAAGGAAAAGAGCAAAACCGCCGGGTTGAGTTCTCCATCCTGGAGCAAGACCTCGGGCCCAAGCTGCAGAAGCGTTTGGAGCGGGAAGAAGAGAAAGGAGACGCGGCACCGGTGGAAGCACCGAAGCCGTGAAACTCGCCGCGGGTCGACAGCCCCGGCCGCCGGTGCTGTCGGTCGCGCCGATGATGGAACGCACGGATCGCCCCTTTCGGGCGCTGTTGCGCCACGTCACCCGACGAACGCTGCTGTACACAGAAATGGTGCACGCGGCGGCCATCGTGCGTGGTTCCGCGCGGCACGGTCTCGTGGTATCGCCAGACGAACATCCGATCGCCCTTCAACTCGGCGGGGACGACCCGGTTCAACTTGCCGAGGCCGCTCGCATCGGGGTGGACCTTGGCTACGACGAGGTCAACCTCAATGTCGGTTGCCCGAGCGAGCGCGTACAAAGCGGTTGTTTTGGTGCAGTGCTGATGAAACAACCGGCACGGGTTGCGGTTGCCGTATCAGCGATGCGGAACGCAGTAGCCGTGCCGGTCACGGTCAAACATAGGCTCGGGGTGGATCACCAGGACGACGCTGAGTTCCTATTTGGCTTTGTCGACCAGGTCGCCGCGGCCGGATGTGACCGGTTCACGATTCACGCACGAAAGGCGTGGTTGAGTGGCCTTTCCCCCTCCGAGAATCGCACGGTTCCGCCGCTGCGGCCTGCGGAGGTCTGGGCGCTCAAGGCAGCGAGGCCGCAACTCGTGGTCGAGCTCAACGGAGGCGTCGTGGACGTGTCGGGCGCAGTGGCGCACCTCGGCCGTGTGGACGCCGTGATGATTGGCCGTGCCTTCTGGGATGATCCGTTTCGGTTTCATGACGTCGATAGTCGGCTTTTCGGTGGGACCGATTGTGGTTTTTCGCGTGCGGACATTGCGAATTGCTTGGTCGCTTGGGCTGCAGCGCATTCCCCAGGGCACGCGCATCGTGTCGCCCGCGTCATGTTGAACCTGTTCGCAGGACAGCCTGGTGCACGTCGGTGGCGACGGATTCTGTCAGAGGCCGCATTGCGCGTAAACGCGAGTGTGGGAGACCTTGGGCGGGCTGTGAACCTGGCCTTGGACAACTGATCGCGTCAGCCTTTCGCCCGGTGGCCGAAAGCGAAACATGCGATCGAGTCGTGAGCAGGCTACTTTACCCGCGAGGAATATGATGCGGGCGAAACCTGAACTTCCGGCGACAGACGATGCTTGGCGTGAAATCCTCAGCCCTGCCCAATTTGACGTGCTGCGGAAGCGTGCCACGGAGCGACCATTTACTGGGGCGTACTGGGACAATCGCGAAGCCGGAACCTACCGTTGTGCCGGTTGTGGCAATCCGCTGTTTGACGCCGAGACTAAGTATGACGCGGGTTGTGGTTGGCCGAGCTTCTACAAAGCGACAGGCCCCGAGTCCGTGAACACCGAACTGGATCGCAGCTATGGGATGTTGCGATCCGAGGTGTTGTGCAAGGTTTGCCAAGGCCATTTGGGGCATGTCTTTGACGACGGGCCCCCACCCACGGGCGTGCGCTACTGCATCAACTCCGCCGCGTTGGTGTTTGTGCCGTCGCCAACCGTCAAGTAACTAGAGCGCCGAGACGCGAGCTAGCGCTGCCCTTGCGGGTTCATACGAGGGGTTGGCGGCAAGCGCCTTCGTGTAGGCAGTGCCTGCGCCTGGGGTATCACCACGGGCCTCCGCCAACTCTCCGAGGCCTGTCCAGGCCAAGTGGTGGCCGGGCATCAACTGCGTGGAAACTGCGTAGGCCGCCACAGCGAGTTCGGGCGCTCTGCCTTCCCGCAATGCGGTGCCGAGGCCGGCCCATGCGAATGGGTTGCAGGGGTTGACCAGGATGGCTGCACGGTAGTGTTCTGCGGCCGACTCGGTGTCGCCGAGTAGCCGAGCGTCGTCGCCGAGATCGACCTGTTCGTTGGACGGCTTGCGTAAGGCCTGATTCGTGACGCACGCCCCCTCCGGAGCCGACGGCACCACAAATCCTCGTAGTGCGGGCGCCGATACGACCATCGCGCGGGAGGCCGCTGGGGCGGCGGGTGCGACGGGGGCGATGGGTGCGGAAGGCGGCACGGGTGCACGCGGTGCGAGCGCCGCGTCAGGGGACCCACAGGCACGAGCGTAGGAACGTCCGTCGCCGGGTGAATCGAGGCACAAATCCGGCGGCAAGTCGCAAGCGGCGGCAAAACACGCCATCGCCGGTGCCGAGAGCGGCGTCAGAATCTGGTCCATTCCCGGCGGTGACGCTGCGATGCGCCGGCCTGCCGGTTCGAATACCGGACGCTCGCCGCAGGCAAGAACCCACACGCCTGACACCAGCACGCCTCGCACTTGGCTTTCGGCCCCGACCATCGCGATCTGCGAGGGGCAAGAACCGGCGGCGACGCCAGACGCGTCACAGCAGGAGGCCAGGTCAGCGGGAGCGGCAAACGCCAAGGGAACGAAGGCGAGGAGGGTCATACGTCCAACATGGCGTCGAGATCGGCGACCGCCAAGTGAAAGTTCTGTCGATCAACTGGCGGAGATCAGATCGCTGGCGCGGATCCCGCCGCCCAACCGCTGCAACTCATCGTCCCAGTCGTCGGAAACCTTAGCGACGTACCTGAGCGTCTTGTCGAACGTGGCTTCGTCGAGATGGTTGCCGAGCAGGGTCACGGAGAACGACAAGGTATCGTCTTCGAACAACAAGAAACTGCCGAACAGGACCTCGGTATTGAGTCGCAGCACACGCTGGAGGAGTTCGAGATTGGGCTGAAAATCCTTGAGAACGATGCTCGCAAAACGACAGTAGGTTTCGTTGCCTTCGGAAAACAACGACAACATGACGACGGTGGTGCCGTACTTGAACAGGTACAGCCCATCCTTCCGGGGCCCCGGGTCTAGCCCCATCTCGCCGAGCCAGGAGCGTACCTGCTCGTCCAGCAAATCCAATCGACTCATCGATCCTCCCAGGCGCCGCGCGCTGGTAAAGGCATGCTACCGGATTTCGGAGCGAGAGGACTGCCGTTGCGACAAGGCGTGGCATTGTGCGGGTTCATGGGCGTGGGGAAGACGACCGTTGGCAGGGCGGTAGCGCAGCTGCTTGGGGCTGATTTCGTCGATCTCGACGAGGTTGTCGTTGCGCGCCACGGGTCGATCGCGTCTCAATTGGAACGGGACGGGGAAGGCGTGTTCCGGGCTCGCGAGTCGGTCACGTTGGAATGGGTGCTCAGCCACGGGCCCTGCGTTCTCGCGACGGGTGGCGGGAGCGTGGCGGACGAGCACAACCGCGCGTTGCTTCACAGCTGGGGTTTCACTGCGACGTTGCATGCGCCGCTGGAAACGCTTGGGCTTCGGCCGGGTGTGGCTTCCCGGCCCCTCTGGGGCGCAGCGCGGACCCTTTGGGCCGAGCGACAGGCGGCCTACGCGGACGCCGACCTGCATGTGGATGCCACCGCGGCGCCCGAGGCGGTGGCGCAACGAATCGTTTGTGCTGTCAACCGTGGACTGGTGCGAATCCGGGGTTCGCAGCCCGTGGTCGTCGATCCGGGGCCACTGGGGGCCGATGCAGAGATGGCGGTGCGTGTGGTTGGCGGGGCCCGCGATGTATTCGCGGTGACCGATGCGCGCGTCGCCGGAAAGTTTGGGGCGCGTGCCGCTGAATCGCTTGAAGTGCGCGCCCTGTCGGTGGTGCCGCCCGGCGAGCGGCACAAGAACCTCCGGTCCTACGATCGCGTCGTGAATGACTGGCTGACGGGCGGTGTACACCGGAAGGCCGTTGCGTTGGCGATTGGCGGCGGCTCGGTGACCGACCTGGGTGGCTTTGTCGCGGCCACGATCCTTCGTGGGATTCCTTGGGTAGCGTGGCCAACCACGCTCCTCGCCATGGTGGACGCTTCGGTCGGGGGAAAAACGGGCCTGGATCATCGCGGTGCAAAAAACGTCGTCGGCGCCTTCCACGCTCCTCGCTTGTCTTGGTCCTCGCTGCCGACGTTGTCTTCGTTGCATCCGCGAAAAATTCGGGCCGGCCTCGCCGAAGTGGTCAAGGTAGCGCTAGTGACCGACGCGGCGCTGTTTGAGACGTTGGAGGCCGCTGCACCTGCACTTGCCAAGGGCGACTATCGGGCCCTTCCGGCGGTCGTCGCTCGCGCGGTGACGGCCAAAATGAGCGTCGTGGACAAAGACCCCTTCGAACAAGGCGGACGCATCTGCCTCAATGCGGGCCACACCGTTGCACACGTCATTGAAGCGGCGTCGAAGTTCGCTGTCCCCCACGGCGAGGCAGTGGCGATGGGGCTCGTTTGCGAGTTGCGTTGGGCAGCGGCACGAGGGATGGTCACCACGGAGGACTTGAACCGGGTGGTGCGCTTGTTGATTGCGCTGCGGTTGCCGGTGGCGCCCCCGCGTTTCGACAGAACTGCGCTACGATCCGCGCTGGTCCTGGACAAGAAGGGTTCGGGGGATACGGTGGTGGTACCGGTGCCGGTGGGAATCGGCGCCTGGTCACCCGTGAGTCTCGCGTGGTCTTCAGCAGAAACACTGATTGCAAGTCTACAATGACGCTTCTTGCGGTTCTGTGCGTGGCGACCGGGTTGACCGCTTGTGTGTCGGAACCAGACGGTGCGCTGCTTGTGCCGGCTGACGTCGAGGTCGCTTGGGATGAATCGTGGAACGATGTGGACGATGGCGTGACCGCGCTCGTCCCCGTGGATGTGATGGCGTACGATGATGATTCCGGAGACGCGCTTTCTGGGGCGGAAATCGGCCTCGTGGTGAATTGGGACGATGCCGATCTGTTGGACGTGGACGGGATCATCGGTGTGGACGACGCCTGCGGATGGTCCTGCGGGGACGCGTGGGACGCCTACGGAGACCGATGGTATTCTGGGGAGCAGGAGTTCGTTTCGGCCTCCGTTTCCAGAGAGACCGATGTCGACGGGTTGGTTCGAATGACGGTTCGAATCGATGCTTTCCCGACGAAGGATGGCGTGCTGTTGCCGGTCCCGGTGACGGTGTACGGCTTTGGCCTGGACGAGACCTTCGTGGTGTTGCCCCGGTGACTCGGTGGCACTGACGGACCCGGAGCTGGAGCTGCTCCTGGAGATGCTCGAGGAAGACGCTGGGGACGAGTCGTTGGTCGCAGTGGCCGATGAGTTGTGTCGGCGACTTCGTTTTGCAGATGCACATCAATTCCTCCGGTCTGGTCTTTCGGCCGGTCGGGAGGAGGCAGAAGTACGGGCGCTGTTGGCGCGTACGTCGCTGGAAACGGGGGCTTGGGTCGACGCGGTGCGGTACGTCGAGTCCCTGGGAGGGCCCGGACGTGACCCGAGACTCGTACAAGTCTGGGTGTTGTCGCTGGAGCGGGTCGGCCAGTCAGACCGAGCGCTAGCTGCGGCGAAGGCCTGGCTTGAGCAGGTTCCCGACGACGTTGTTGTGTCTGAGGCAGCGGCCCGATTGCAAGCGCCTCCCGTGGACCTGGCGGTCCGGGGTCCCGATCCGTTTTTCACAGCGCGAAGGGCCGAGGGGTACGCCACGTTGGACCGGGCCGACCGCGCCGTGAGGGTGTACCGCCGTCTGCTCCATCACCACCCTTCGCTCGCTGCAATTCAGTCCCGGCTTGGCGTTCTGGAGAGTGGGCCGCATGAATGGGAACGGGATGACTTGTCGGAGGACCTCACCGACCCGGCGCTTGCCCCGCCGGAGCTGCCTCAACCCCAGCCGATGCTCCCGGACCGCCGCACGCCCGTTTCGGCGACCGTGTCCCCGACGATTCGGCGGCAGTTGGCGCCCATAGACGATGAAGAGACCGACCCGTATCGAGACCACGCCTTGCGTCCGCCGACGCGGCCACGGTGAAACGATCGATCTTGGTGTTGAATGGCCCGAACCTGGACAGGCTGGGCTCCCGGGAACCCACCGTCTACGGATCGGACAGTTTGGCCGAGATCCTACAGCGCCTGACCCAACTGGCGAGTGATCTCGGGGTCGAACTGGAGACGTACCAGTCGAACTACGAGGGGGCCCTTGTGGAGCGCCTGCATCAAGCCGCCGACGCCGGCGTGGCGGGGGTCGTAGTCAACGCCGGAGGGTATACGCACAGCTCAGTTGCGCTCCGAGACGCCTTTCTTGCTGTGCGACTTCCGTTTGTCGAGGTCCACTTGTCCAATTTGGCGTCTCGGGAGTCGTTCCGACAGGTCAGCCTATTGAGCGACATCGCAATCGGTGTTGTGAGTGGGTTCGGGCCGGAGTCGTACGAGTTGGGGCTACGGGGGCTGGTGGTGCGCTTGCCGCCAGGGTAAGAAACAAGGTCATTCGGAGCCACTTCGCATGGACTTGGAACGCATCGAGAAGCTGCTCGACCTATTGGCGCGGCACGACGTGTCGGAATTCTCCTATGCGGAAGGCGATTGGCAGCTTTCCCTTCGCATCGGCGCACAGGTCGTTCACGCCGCAGCCGTCGCGCTGCCGTCAGCCGTGGGCCCCGCCGCCGCCACCTCCGTGGTTGCACCGACGGACGATGGCTTGGTGGTCGTGAGATCGCCGATGGTGGGCACCTTTTACCGCTCTCCCAAAGCGGGCCAGGCCCCATTCGTCGAGGTCGGCGATCGTGTGGAAGTCGGTCGGCCCGTGTGCATCGTCGAGGCGATGAAACTGATGAACGAAATTGAGGCCGAGGTCGCAGGTGTCGTCGCCGAGATCTGCGTCGAGAACGCCCAGCCGGTTGAGTTTGGGCAGGTCTTGTTCAAGATCCGTCGCGGCTAGCCGACGATGCAAAGGCCGTTTCGCAAGATCCTGATCGCAAACCGCGGCGAGATCGCGCTGAGGGTGATCCGCGCTTGCCGTGAGCTCGACATCGCTACGGTCGCGATCTACAGCACTGCGGACAAGAATGCGCTGCACGTGCGGTTCGCCGACGAGGCGGTCTGCGTGGGCCCGCCTTCAGCGACAGCGTCGTATTTGAACCAACCGGCGGTCTTGACCGCGGCACAGGTCACCGGCGCCGACGCGGTTCACCCCGGGTACGGATTTCTGGCTGAAAACGCGGGTTTCGCAGAACAAGTGGGCCGCCTGGGGCTCACGTTTGTTGGTCCGAGTGTCGAACACCTTCGCACCTTCGGCGACAAGTTGAGTGCCAAGGAAGCAGCTCGGAACGCGGGCCTTCCCCTGCTCTCCGGCAGCCTGGGCGCGTTGACCACCGTTGAAGAGGCCAGCGAAGTGGCCCGAGAAACTGGCTACCCAGTCATCCTTAAAGCCGCTGGCGGAGGTGGCGGGAAGGGCATGCGCGTCGTGGAAGATGAGTCCACTCTGTTGCGCTCCTTTGACCTGGCGCAGGCAGAGAGCCTCGCCGCCTTCGGAAGCAAAGACGTATTCATCGAGAAATACCTGCGTCGGCCGCGGCATGTTGAGGTGCAGGTTGCTGGCGATGGGCGCGGCGGTGGGATCCATGTTGGGACCCGAGACTGCTCGATGCAGCGGCGCCACCAGAAGGTCATTGAAGAGGCGCCGGCGCCGTTCCTTTCCGACAGCCTACGTGCCCGCGTGGAAAACGCCGCCGTGGATTTGATTCGTTCGGTTGGCTACCGGACTGTGGCGACGTGCGAGTTCCTCGTCGAAGGTGAGGGTTTCTGGTTCCTCGAGGTGAATCCTCGCATTCAGGTCGAGCATTGTGTCACAGAAGAAGTGTCGGGAATCGACCTGATCCAGGAACAGATCCGGCTCGCAGCCGGTGCCCCGCTTTCGATCGAACAGAGTGCGGTTCGGATCGAGGGGCATGCCATTGAGGTCCGGGTGAACGCCGAGGATCCCTGGACGTTTACGCCGTCCCCGGGCCTAATCACGGGCTACCACGAGCCTGGCGGTCCCGGTGTGCGGGTGGACAGCGCCATTCACCATGAGGCGATGGTGCAGCCGTTTTACGATTCCATGGTGGCGAAACTCATCGTGCGCGGCAAGACGCGCGAGCAGGCCATCAAGCGTATGCTGCACGCCATGGACGAATTTGTGGTCGAGGGAATCAAGACGACGCTGCCCCTTCAAAAGGAGCTGCTGCGAACGGCGGAGTTTCGCAACGTGCGGCACTACACGCGATTTGTCGACGAATGGTTGGCCGACCGTACGCGCTAGCTAGAGCGGTGCTACAGGTTGATGTCCTCGGGACCGGTCGCCTTCGGCGCGTCCGGCGCGTCGGGATGGGACACGACGGTGAGCCGAAGTCGGCTGCCTTCGCGCGTGCCGTCGGGAAGTGAATCGATAGGCCAATCCACGCCGTGTTT
>CAMASI010000100.1 GCA_945861065.1 Klebsiella pneumoniae
TTAGCCTGGCACCTAGACAATTCGCCGCGGCAGCGTAGTCGAGCGCTTCACCTGAAAGCGCACACCACGTCCAGTCGCGCAGTCCATTGGGACGGTTCGTTCGAGCTAACCGCCAACGGCTGACAGCTGACAGCTTGTTCGAGGTCTAGGGCAGCGTCGGTAACTTCGCGATGAATATTCGGTGGTAGTCCCTCAGCGCGTCTTGTGCCCGGCCCTGGGCGACCCAAGCAATCCAAGAAGCGCCGTCGCCGCGTTGCACTAGGTCGATGTCCCCGTTTCCCACGGTACCGAAGTCGAGGTCTACGACCCGAGTCGGGTCTGAGACTCGGACGGCGGAGATGGGGTCGAACGCCTCGTCGTCGTTGCGGACGTACACGATGTGGGCGCCATCGGGTGACCAACTCGGCCCTAGGGCATTCGGAAGTACGCCCGTGGCCAATAGCTTCGGAACGACGCCGGGCTGGAGGGGCACGGCGTAAAGATCCCACCGGCCGGCATCTTCGGCATTCGCGTAGAAGGCGACGAGGTCCGCGGAGGGCGAAAAGCTGGGTCGGATTTGGCTTCCGGGCAAGGTCGTGAGCTGAACAGGGCTCCCGTCCAATCGACCCAGCAACCACAGGTGGTCGCCGCCAGCGCCGTGGGCAACGAAGGCCAACCGTTTCCCGTCTCGAGACCAAGCCGAATCGACTTCTGACGTGCCTGGCAACTGTGTGAGGCGGCGCGCGGGGTCCGACGGCGTTTGCCGGTCCATCAAATACAGGTCGCCTTCACCCGTCCTGGCCGAGGTGAACGCGATGTATCGGCCATCGGGTGACCAACGGGCGTCGCCATCAGCCCCCGGACTCTGCGCCATGGGGCCCGACGCATCCAGGTAGATGTCGTAGTCTTGGGCGGCGTTTGAAGCCGTGTAGCAGAAGCGGTTCAGGTCAGACGGGCTCCAGGACAGCTGATGAACGACCTGGTTCACGGCAACACCCGTGGAGAACCCAGCGGTCATCGGGTTGAGCGACCGCTCAGCAGCGCGTACGCGGGAGAATCGCGGCGTGTCGGGTTCGCCGACGTACAGCTCGACGATGCGCTTGTCGTGGAAGTTTGCTTCGTAGCTGAGCCGCTCGCCTCCGGGCGACCAATCAGGTCGTTGAAGGTTCGCGCCAAGCACGGCGGCGACTTGTCGACCAGGTGCAGCGGCGACGAGGAAGGGGAGGGCGATGACGAGGAGGAGGCGTGGAGACAAGGGACCTCAGGGGCGGAACAACACGCCGAGGACGCCCCGAAGGGCAGGCGCATTCCAAGACCGATCGTCCAAGGTGTATGGCACGCTTGCGGCGCCGTCGATCCTATCCGCATGGGCCTCGGCGGGCAGGCGCCCCATGGCCCAACCGGCGCCGACCGATCCGACTACGCCGAATGCGGACGGTGCGGTCGGATGGAGCCAACCCAACTCGACGTCCAGTCCAGGCGTCAGCGCGGTCGCCGAGGGGTAGGTGACGAGGCCATGCGCAGTGCCTTCGGAGCACGCCCACCCGCTCTCTGTCTCTGTGCATGCGCGCGGAATTCCAGGCACAGTCCCGAGGCGCAACGACAGCACTACGTCGGCGATCAGCCCAGTATCCGACCACGGGCTGACTGCGATTCGAGGGCCGAATTCGAATTGGCCGGCGCGGACAGCTGCGCCTGAGGCCGTTGTCCATGGCACAACGCCCATGGTGCTTTCGAACCCGAGGCGAACGGGCCCCACGGGGGCGTCGACACGGAGATGACCGGCCGGTGCGGGGAGGTTTGAGCCATCTGCGGTCCATCCGAGCACTGCGGCGCCAACGCCCACGTGCACATCGGCGAATGCGCTGCTTGGGCGAGCGAGACGAACGAACACCACGTGATCGGGCTGCACGTCTACGGTCTTGCCGTTGACCTGCCAGGCGCCGATCGGTACGCCTATGCGCCGGGGTCCGTCTATCGGCTGCTCGATCGCGGCTTGGCTGGCCGTGATCCATGCTTGGAGCGCCGGGTCGAAGGGCTCCACGACGGGCTCAACGGTGAGGTCAGACAGGGTCCCTGGTGGTGGCACGACAAGAAGCGTCCCGAAATTGGCTTGGAGCCAGAGCATGAGATCTGCGGTCACCGCGGCTTGGTCGTCGTCTCGTGCGTACACATTGGCGCGGTCGGCTGCGAGCCTCGCGCCGTCCAAGTCTGCCAGTGAGATCCGAGTTCGAGCCAGCAGGTACCAGGCTTCTGGGTCAATCCGGCCATCCTCGGTGGTGACGGCTTCGGAGAGGCTTCGCTCGGCGTCTGCGAGGTAGCCGTCGGCCGCGGCGAGGCGAGCCCGCTCGATCAGGGCCTGCCAGTCCGCCTCGCTGGCCAATCCGCTGAGATTTGTCATGAAGAGGGTGATCATCCGTCGAGTGTCCCGAGGTCCGCAGCCACGAGGGCTCGCGTCACCGGTTGCTTCGCAGTGTGCGGGTCGCGCATCGCGTCGCTCGTAAGATCGTCTACGATCCGGCCTTCGTCCAGTACCACGATGCGATTGCACACCGCGGAGGCGGCGGCGAGGTCATGAGAGCACAAGACGACAGCGCAATTGGGCCCCACGCGGTGCAACAAATCTTGGAGCAGGGGAAGCCGCAACGCGGCGTCCAATCCCGCGGTGGGCTCGTCAGCCACCACGAGTTCTGGGCGGGTGGCATAGAGGCGGGCCAAGCCGACCCGCCTCAATTCGCCGCCGGACAGTTCGTGAGGCCAAGCATCGTGACGTCCGCCGAGGCCGACCGCCGCGAGCGCTCCGACCGCCACGGCCCTGGCGTCCTCCTCGGGGCGATGGACCCGCGACACTTCCTGAATCAGCAAGCCGATCGGAAGTTCCGGGTGAACGGCAGCAGCTGCGTCTTGCGGCAACACGGCGAGTTGTCGTCGTGCCGCAGTCCAACGCACCTCCGTCCAGTGCTGTGTAGATTCGCCGTTGAACGATACGAGGCCCGCATCCGGACGAATTCTGCCGACGCCGCACCGAATCAACGTCGTTTTCCCGCTCCCGCTTCGACCGACCAACGCGACCCTTTCGCCCGGAAACACGTCGAGGTCGCATCCGGCGAGCACCTGCCGGCCATTCCAGGCCTTGCGCAGGCCTCGCAACGACCAGATTGGCGTCAACGCAGTTGTCCGATGCCGGCAGCGTCGACCAACCGTTTGGCGGCCGTGGACCCGGCGGCGCCCGCTCGAAGGTCAGCACCTTCCAGTGTTTCGGCAACGGCGCCCTGGTGTAGGACGACCGCCCGGTGCGCCCAGGTCGCAGCCTGACGCAATTCATGGGTGACGAGCAGAACACCGACGCCTTCTTCGGACACGGACCGCAACACATCGAGCACCAGCACGCGCGCCAGGGGATCGAGCCCTGTCGTTGGTTCGTCAGCGATCAGCAACTGGGCGCCCGCGGACAATGCCCCCGCCAGCAGCGCGCGCGTCGCCATGCCTCCTGACAACTCGTGCGGCCAGGCCCGGGCGACGCATGCGTGCAGGCCCACCCGCTCGAGCCACCGAACGGCATCGCCGGACTCCGAAGTCTGCGCACCGACCCGACGAAATGGGTCCAGCGCCAACCGGGCGTGTTGCGGCATGTACCCGAGCACGCGCCCGCGCAAGCTCGCGAATCGGCGGTCTCGGGTCGCGCGATCGGCACCGCTTTGCCCAAGATAAGGTCGGACGTGCGAGCCGTCTGCCAGGCGAATCTGGAGATCGGCTTCGACGACGCCAGGTTGCAGGTCCACGAGGCCGACGAGGGCACGGGCGGTGAGCGTCTTGCCCGAACCCGAGGCGCCGAGAAGCGCCACACGTTCACCCGCCGCCAGGGAAATGCTGACGCCCCGAACAAGAGGCCGACTCTGGACATGGATGTCTAGCCCGGTCATGCGAAGCGCTACGGCCGTCATGAATCGACGCGAACGTCGGCGAATAATGCCGCGGTGCGGTGCAGGGCGGCCAGGGTCAGGACCAAGCAGAGGATGGGGGCGATCGACACGAGGGGGTGCCCACCGCGGCCCCACTCGAACGCCAACATGTTGCCCCAGGATGGGTTGGGTTCCCGCACACCCGAGCCCCCCAGGTAGGCGAGGCCAGCGTCCACGGCGAGGAAGCCGCCGAAGGCGAGCACGCCCTCACGGATCAGCAATCGGGCGCTTGCGTACAACAGCAGATGGACGAACAGTACCCGGTACGGGTTCAGGCCGGCGAGAACGAGTCCGTCCACGAAGTCCGTCCGAACGAGGCCTTGCACGCGGCGATGGACGGCCATGGCGACGGCGGGTGCATTTGCGATGCCGAATGCGCTGGCGATCACCCACCAATCGCTTCCATGAATTGAGGCAAGCAGCAAGACCCAGACCGGTGGCGGAATGGAGGCCACGGTGCTCGTCACGAGGCGCGTCATTGGGGCGAAACGTGTATCCGCGCCCGACGCGAGTCCAAGCATGGCGCCCAGGCCCACGCTGGTCCCTGCCGCCAACAGGCCGGGTCCGACAAAGGTACGGGTCGCCCACATCAGGCGCCAGCCGATGTCGCGCCCGAGGTGGTCCGTGCCGAACCAATGGTCGCGCGACGGCGGTTGATGTGCTGACGACGGATCCGTCAACAATGGCGTCAACGGGTTCCCCACCAGCGTCAGTACAGCGCCGAGGAAGACGAGTCCGAGGACCAAAAGCCCCAACCGGGCCCCTGGTTTCTGCGCTCGTGGGCGCAACGCTCCGGCCTCCGCAAAGAACCAAGCGGCGACGACGTTCACGACGCGGTCCTCAGCCTTGGGTCCACGGCAAGTGCGATGAGGTCGGAGGCCAGTCGGGTCGCGGCGACCCAAGTCGCGATCATGGTGACGATGGCGAAGGCTACGTCGAGATCTCGCTCCTCGGTGGCCCGCCACAAGAGGTTTCCGAGGCCGCCGAGCTGCAGCAGTGGGTCGACGAAGACCACAGCGCCAAATGCGATGGGGATCCGCCTCGCCACGACGTCGGCGACCACAGGCACGAGGTGGTGCCACTCGATCAAACGCACGGATTGTCCGCGCGCTCGCGCTGCGTCGACAAAAGGGGAAACACGAATCGTCTGGACGGCGTCCGAAAACACGTCCCTCGTCTCACCAAACGCCCCCGAGGCCCATGCGACCACGGTCACAGCGATGACGAACCGCAAGGTAGAGACCTCCAGTGGGAGGGGGAACCATCCTGGACGGTCGATCAACCCTCGCTCGGCGGCCCACCAGGCGACTTGATTCAGGCCGTTGACGCACAGGTGCGCGGCCACGAAATGGGGCAACGTGAACAGCGTCTGGACGTGGTGCATGGCCCCTCGGCCGGTAGCGCGAAGGGCGGAAACGACGGCACTCACCACCAACAGGCCGACGGCTGCGACAACCAGCGTCGTTGTGCGCGCAAGGGGGTTGAACAGCAGGTCGGAGACAGGGGCGCCTGGGCTCAGCGTCCGGCTGGTCCCGAGATTGAACGTGACCACGTCCAGCAAGCGCTGCCCTAGACGAAGGAGCAGGGGGTCTCGGTAGCCCCAGGCTACTTCCAAGGCGTCACGTTGGGCACCGTGGGCGATGACGTCGGCGGCTGTTCCGGGCGCCATCACGAACAGTAGCAGCAAGAGAACTTGAACGCCTACAAGCGTTGCTGCTGCGGCCAGCACGAGTCGGGCGGGCCCGGAAGGGCGAATCACCGGTGAGAACCGACTACATCGTCCAGGTATTCACCCAGGTGAAGAACGAGAACGGGTGCACCGTGACATGCCCGACTTTGGAGCTGATGGCGGCCCAGGAATCCAACGTGAACAAGAAGACCATCGGGTCGTCTGCGCTGATCAACGCATGCACCTTGCGCATCTGTGCCTTTTTCAGGATGGGATCCGTCGCGTCTCTGGCGACGTCAAGAAGGGCGTCCACGGCTGGGTTGTTGTAGCGCAGGAGGTTGCGCGTCCCTCGGCTGTGAAATTGCTCCCGGATGTCCTCATTTCGGTCGAAGGACCAAGTGGACAGGACCAAGTCAAAGTCGTGGTCTGTCCAAACCTTCTTCTTCCATTCCGCTGGGCCCAGGAACTCCGGGTCCAGGGTGATGCCATGGCGAGCGAATTGGGACTGTAGGTTGATGACGAGGTCTTGGGCGACCTCGTAGTTGCCCTGGGCCGCAAGCCGGAGTCGGAGCGGACGGCCCGCGCTGTCGGTCCATCCGCGGCTGTCTTGGGTGAATCCGGCTTCCCGAAGGAGGGCCGCCGCGCGGTCGGCATCCGGTTGGATGAGCGCGACGTCGTGGTTGTAGAACGGAGAGGACGGAACGTACGGTCCAGAGACACGGGAGCCTGTGCCAATCGGCGCCAACAGGTTGTCGACGTCGATGAGCGTGGTCAGCGCCTCACGGACTTGTGGTTGGCCGAGCACCGGGTCGGTCTGATCAAACCCGACGTACCACCAAGAGTTGGTTTGGTAGGGGTAGAGCGTCATACGCCGGTCCGCTTGAAGCGTAGCCAAGTCGCGGGGCATGACGCGAACCAGCGCCTCTAACGACTCGTAAATCATGAGTTTGGTCTGGTAGGCCTTGTCGGTGACCTCGCGCATCACCAACTCGGGAATCGTCGCCGGTTTTCTGTAGGCGCTGTTTCGACCCAGTTGAATGCTGCCGTCTTCGTTGAAGCCGAGCACCTTGTAGGGGCCTGTTCCGATGGGATGCAGTCGGAACATATGGCCGCGGTCTACGGCGGGATTGCCGTCAAAAGCAGCGGCGGGTAAGATCTTGAAGTGGAGCTTGTCTTCGGGCGAGGATTCGGGACGTTTGAAGGTGAGGAGAACGCTGAGATCCCCACGGGCTTCTACCGACTCGACAAAACTCACCCGACCCGCTTCTGGCGAGGCGGTTTTTGGGTCCCGCATCGCTTCAATCGTGAACACGACGTCTGATGCGCGGAACGGTTGACCGTCGTGCCAGGTCACGCCCGGCCGCAGCGTCACGATGGCAGATTTGTGATCGGCGGAGGCGTCGATCCGTTCTGCGAGACGGGGCACCGAGCGCAACTCGAAGTCGTCGGCAAACAAGCCTTCGAACAACAGCTCGTCGAGGCGCACTTCAGCCATGGTGGTGGAGAAGAGGGGGTTGACGATGGCGGGAGCGCGGTCTTCGGCGTAGCGAATCGCGGGTCCGGCGCCCAAGGAGGCGACTGCAAGTAGGAGTAGGGCGATGGGCCCGACGGGTTTGGCAGCCACTATTCCTCCTTGCTCTCGCCCTCGGCGTCGAGGCTTCGGAGGACGTCGAGGTTGCCCGTCAGCTCCTTCAGACCCACGATCTCCGGGTGCGTTCCGGACAACACATGAAGCGCGTCAAGCGCCTCTCGTGTGCGTCCAAGTTTCAGGTTGGCCTCAGCCAATAAGGCCCAGACGATGGGGCTGTTGGCGCTTCCGACAAAACGATCCGTGGGGTCACGCGCCGCGTCGATGTAGGCGAGCGCCTGAACGGGGCGGTCCAAGACGAGGGCGTAACGAGCGCGGGTGGACAACCACTCCTGACGGAAACGCTCGAACAACTTGAGGTCGTTGAGGATGCTCCTGCCATTGTCGTCGGCGGCATTCGCGACTTCGACGCGCCACTTTGCCAGCCCAACGTCCAACGCATGGATCTCGCTGAGCGCCGCATCCCGGTCGTCGCCCGGATGGGGATTTGTGCCAACGCCGAGTGCGCGAAGGGAAGGGCTATGGGCGCCCAGCGCTCCCGGGGAGGGGTCAACGACGAGGAACTCGCTGTGCAGGTCCGGTCCGGTCAACCACGCAGAAAACAGCCTGCCTGCAAGCCCTCGGTCCGACAGCGTCTCAACCGACAACCAATCGGTACCGCCGAGAGTCTGCGCCGTGCGGGTTTCCCAATGGTCCGCCAACGTGCGGTGCAAACACGGGTCGTAGAAGGTGCGCTCGAAGTCGCCCACGGGCTCTGACACCAGCGGACGCATGGCGGCGCGAAGCAGCGGCTCGTACTCGCCGCTCGTGCGAACCAGCCGGTGAAGGGCCATCCGACGCGCAAAGATGTCGGTCCCGTCGATGTCCCACGGTGCCCGTCCGCGGCTGATTTCTTGGGCGAGGTCAAACCCGAGCTGTTTGGGCTTGGTGCGTGAGGCCCAACCTGCCAAACTGCCCGTCTCGGAGCAGAACGACGCCAAGGTAGCCACGACCGTGGCTGCGCTCTCGGGAGGAAGTGTGGTCCGCGCGTCCCATTCGGAAAAGAAACGCTCATAGGCGAAGCCTGCGTAGCGCGCGAGATCGGTGTGAAGCAGGAATAGCTGCCACTCAACCCGTGCTCGAGCTGTTTCACCCTCGGGGAATGCGTCGAGTGCGCGTTGATAGTCGTTGGCGTGCAGTGCGATCCATCCCTCGCGGCCTTTCTCCATCAACGCGGAGAATGCGGTAGGATCGAGGGCAACTTCGGAGATCCAACCGTACCTGCCCGGCGCCATTTTTTCGACGGGAGCGACGAGCACGCCAACCGAGGCCGGCGTGGAAGCGCTGGTGCTTGCACGCGGCGCGCCCTGGCCACAGCCCAGCACACAGCCCAGCATACAGCCCGGCAGGGTGAGCGCAACGATTCCTCGGAGCCATCCCATCGTCATTGCCCCTCGTAGGTGGCGCCTTCGGAAGACGTTGCTGCGTCGTACAATGCCGGATCTAGATTCCCGCCCAAATCGACGACGTCGATGGTCACGGGAACAAGGGCGAGCGCGTCCATCACCACCGCGCCCTTGAGAAACTTCACTTGCATCCGCTGACTGTGGAAGCCTGGCTTGAAGAACTCAAACACGTACTCGGTCTTGCGGCCCAACTTCACGCGTTCGCCAGCCTCATCGCGCAAGTAGTCCACCAGGAAGGCACCGCTAGCGTCTGACGCAATTTGAAGGTCCCCAGGCGAAACGCTGACGACCACGTTTTGAACGGGCTTCCCGTTCTGATCGACCACAGTACCCGCAATTTGGTTTTGTGCCCCAAATGCAAGCGCACCGAGTTGAACGAGCGCTAGGAATGTCATGGCAGTCGCGCCTCGATGGCGCGCAGGTCGGCCAGGTGTTCGTCGGCCCGCGCGAGCAAATCAGCACGCTCTCGCGTGGCAACATGTTCACGGTACCGCTCCCACCCGCGGATGGCAGCTGCGAGCGTGTCTTTCGCCTTGCCCTCAGAATCGAAGAATATGCCGGTGTTGGCGGCGGCTTCGATCTCGTAGATCAGCGCCTTCTTTGAGAAAATGAGGTCCGGAGGCATGCGCGCCCAATACCGCTCGGCAGTGCGCGCTGTCTCCAGCGCCGGTCCCCACCGACGGGCACGCAGGTCGATCTCCGCCTGTTCAACCAGGTACTCGGGCTTGTACTGATTCTCGGGCTGTGCCAGGAGCTTGTTCAGGTAGGCTTCGCGGGCCGTACTCGCGCCACGCGCTTTCGCGTCTTGGTACAACAACGCATTGGCGCGGCTGTACTCGTCGCTAGAAGTCCCAATCGCCTCAAGAGCGGTCCGGTCTTGGGTCGTGAGCCCTCCGCGTTGTGCGCGGGTTCCGGCGTCGGGAATGAGGTCAATGACCGACGGTGACGGCGGTGGGACGGGCTCTTCCACAACCTTGGTCCTGCCGGTCCCCGCGACCGAAGGTGCTACCCTTGCAGGCTGGGGTGCGGCCGGTGAAGGTTTGGGAGCCGCAACGACGGGCTTCGGCGCCACGGGCGCTGGCTTGGCCACAACGGGCGCTGGCTTGGCAACAACGGGCGCTGGCTTGGCAACAACGGGCGCCGGTTTCGGGACGAAAGGTGGTGGTTTCGGCGCGACCGGAACTGGCTTTGGTGCTGCCGCGACCGGAACTGGCTTTGGCGCCACTGGCACCGGGGCCACGGGAATTGGCGCGGGCTCCGCGACTCTCGGGGTGACCACCGCGGCTACCGGTGCCGGAATGGGTGCGAGCGCAACCGCGGCTGGCGCAGGCGGAGGCGTTGTGGGTGCAGCGACGGGCGTCGCGGCGGCGAGGTTTGAGCCCGCCGCGGACCCGCTCGTCGTGGACGAAGCGAAGAACCCGAGCACGCTGCCCCCCATGGTCAGACCGGCACAGGCAAAGGCGACAGCAAGCAAGCCAGCCGCCACGTACACGCCAACAGGGGTTCGTGGGCGTTGCCGTTCCCACGCATCCTCGAAGTCTGCGGACCTCGACGGAAGGGGCGTTGCTGTGCGTGTGTCGAGGCGCGGGGGCCGGGTGATCGGAGTGGCTTTGCGGACCTCGGTCCGGGTGTCCTCCTCGTACCCGCTGACGGACAGAGGCTCGACCTCGCCCTCTGTGCGCTTCTTTTTCTTCTTCTTTCGGACCGGTGGCTCCGCATCTACTGGGAGCGCAAGCACGTCCGGAGGGGCCTCCTCCGCTTCCAGGGGGTCGACTCTGTCGAGCCAAATCTCCGGCGACGCCATTTCCGGTCCTGGCACCGCCCGCTCAGGCCCGGGCACCGCCCGCACCGGGGAAGGATTCCATGTCACCGAATTGGCCGGCTCCACCGTGGGCTCTGTGACTTCGGGAGGTTCGGGAGGCAGCGTCCTGGCAATGATCCCGATCGGGATGACGGAATCGGACACGGGAATCGGTGTCGCTGCCACGTATTCGGGTTCTTCCCTGGACAGTCCCGCGAGGGAAGGGCTTGGCGTCGGCGTCTCGTGCGCCTCTCTTGTGAACCACAGGGTTTCGCCGGGTCTCTCGCTTCTGCCTTCCGCGGGCTCCAGCGTGACGCCGCGCTTGAGCGCCGTGATTTCTTCTGCCTCGAAGTCGGGCACGATGAACGTCGGTTCGCCGCGCATCGGGGGAGGCAAAGACATGGCCCGAGTGGGAAGGGGCAGCGGCGTGGCAGCGGCACCGATGGCGCCACCTTCCGGTAGCGGCCGATCGAGGGAGGCGTGCACCGATTCTTGCGTTGCGCCACCGAGCAGGGGTGCGAGAAAGGCACGTGTATCGTCGATGATTCGGGCGAAAGAGAACCCCGCCATCAAACCGCGGAGGTCCTCCCTGAGCACGAAAGCCCGTTGGTACCGGTGACGCGGGTTGAGCGAAAGCGCGCGGTACAACACGCGGTCGAGGCCCGGCAGCAGTTCCTTGACTTCCAGGAGCTGGGTGGTCACTTCCGCGCGTCGAACGCGGTGAATCGTCTGGAGCGTAGATTCGGCCAAGAACATAGGCCGTAGCGTCAACATCTCGTAGAGGATGGCGCCGAGCGAAAAGATGTCCGACGCCGGTGTGAGCTTTTGGTCCGGATGCGTTTGTTCCGGTGCCAAATACTCCATTCTCGGCGTCGTTCCGTCGAGGCCTGTGTGTGGGACGGTGGTGGGAGACCGCAACCAGCCGAACTCACCGAGGAGCACCTTGCCGTCCGGCGTCAACCGAATGGAAGACGGCTTTAGGCCCATATGCAACACGCTTGAGCTGCCAGTTTCCGTTCCTGGGCGGCTGTGCAGTGCCTCAAGGCCGTTGCAGATTTGCGTCGCGAGGTTCAGGTAGACGTTGCGCGGAACTGGTGTGTCGGTGTTGCGGCAATGCTGCAGCACGGTGGCGAGGTCTACGCCGTCGATCTGTTCGCAGACGGCGTAGTGGTCCTCTCCCACAACGATATGGTCGATCAGCGACACCAGAACTGGGTGACGAAGTGCGAGCAGATCGCGGATCCGCGATTCCACAACGGCCATGCGCCCGCCGTCCTTGATGAGGAACTGCGTGAACTTGTGAGCGATGACAGCCTTGCCCGCGGGCTCGTCAAGAATCGCTGTGTACGACTCGACGATGCCGTCACCGCCGAGCTTCCGCATCAGTGTGAGCGGGCCAGCTTTCTGCGGGAGCAGCACCATGAACGCGCACCTCGGGCCTCTCAAGCGGGCCACGGCGCAATATATACCCCGTCCTCGCGGCGGTGAACACTGCGCAACGCCCTGCACGTCTTGCGCTTCTTTTTGCTGCCCATGGTGGTGGTGGCGGGAGGGTGCTCGGCGCATGTGCGAGGCGTGCTGGAGGAAGGCCCAGTCGGCGTCGTCGTCCGCGCGATGGCAGGCAAACCTGTGCCATTGGTGTTGGCAGGCGCCGCGAAGCCTTTGGCGCAACTCAACGGGTACACGGTCGAGGTGTGGGGGCAAAGAGCGCTGGGAGCGATTCGGGTGGAGCGCTGGTCGGTGGTCGAAGGTTCGCTTCCCGCGGTGGTGGGTACGCTCGAACGGCGAGGCGTTCAACTCGGCCTTTTGGACCAGGGATCTCGCGCTTTCTACTTCGTGGTGGGGGCCCCAGACCTCAACGATCACGTAGGCCAAATCGTACTGGTTGAGGGGTTCGTAGACGGACCACACCAGATTGTGGTCGTGTCTTGGCGGTCGCTGACGGCTGCGCCTTGAGGTAGGGGCCGCCGATGCCCGACGCCCTGATTTCTGTGTGGGACAAACGTGGCCTTGTACCGTTCGCCGAACGGCTGTCCGGCCTGGGTTGGCGCATCCTGTCGACGGGCGGAACGGCGCGGGCGCTGCGCGATGCCGATGTGCCGGTGACCGACGTTTCTGCCGTGACCGGGGCCGCCGAGATGATGGGCGGACGCGTGAAGACCCTTCATCCGCGGATTCACGGTGGGATTCTGGCCGACCGGAACTTGCATCGAGCGGAGGCCGTGAAACACGGCATCGACCTGATCGATTTGGTCGTGGTCAACCTGTACCCATTCGAGGCCGTGGCCCTGGGAAAAGCGTCGTTTGAGGACAGCATCGAGCACATCGACATCGGGGGGCCGACCTTGCTTCGTGCTGCTGCCAAGAACCACGTTTCGGTGACCGTCGTTGTGGACCCTGACGACTATGAGGCCGTCGCCAACGCGATCGCCGACGGCTCCGATGGCTCGGAGATGCGTCGCAGGCTTGCCTTGAAGGCGTTTAGCCACACGGCTCGGTACGATGCTGTGATTGCCGGATGGTTGGCCCACCAAACGCCAGACGCTGACAAATTCCCGTTGGAGTCTGCGGTCCCGATTCGCCGGATCAGCGTATTGCGGTACGGCGAGAACCCGCACCAGACCGCAGCCTTTTACGCAGACGCCGAACGCGGCGGTCGTTCGCTGGCGCGCGCGACGATTCACCAAGGCAAAGAGCTTTCGTACAACAACGTCGCTGACGTGGATGCCGCGCTTCGCGTCGTCTTCGAGTTCGGCGGGCCGACGTGCTGTATCGTCAAGCACGCGAATCCGTGCGGGCTTGGGACCGCGACCTCTGTGGGGGAGGCGTATGACCTCGCGCTCGCCGGCGACCCCGTCAGCGCCTTTGGCGGTATCGTAACGTTCAACCGCGTCTTTGACGGGGCAGCGCTCCTCGCCCTTCGCCGTTCGAAGGTGTTTTTTGAGGTGCTTGCTGCGCCTGGATTCGAGCCGGACGCTTTGGCAGGCCTAGCCGCCCGGCCCAACCTTCGGGTGCTCGAACTTCCGCCCGATTGGGCACAATCGCGCCCGCCTGGTCTAGATGCGAAACGCGTGGCCGGCGGTTGGCTCTTTCAGGACTGGGACCAGGACGCGCCCGTCCAGTTTCAACCTCAGTCGAAGCGTGCCCCCACGGAGGGCGAGTTGGCGGCGCTCGAATTCGCTTGGCGCGCGGTGCGAGGCGTCAAGTCCAACGGCATTGCGTTGGCGCGGGTTGAGGGCTCGGGCTTTCGCCTCAATGGCATCGGCGCTGGCCAGATGAGCCGCGTAGACTCCGTGCGTTTGGCGATCGCGAAGGCCACCGCGCCCACGGCGGGGAACGTGCTCGCGTCAGATGCGTTCTTCCCGTTTGCGGATGGCGTACAGGCAGCGATCGCCGCTGGGATCACCGCCATTGCGCAGCCGGGCGGTTCGGTGCGAGACCCAGAAGTTCTGCAAGCCGTAGACGCCGCAGGAATCGCGATGGTGTTCACCGGCGTCCGCCACTTTCGGCACTGACATGCGTGTGATGCTTGTGGGTCGTGGCGGAAGGGAGTCGGCGTTGGCGTGGCGCCTGATGGCGTCTCCTTCGGTGTCCGTGCTGGTCGTCTGCGACGCTTCGCCAGGGTGGCCTGAGGGCGTGACGTTCCGAGAGGCAATGGGCGTCGAGGGAATCGTCGCGGCGGCGACGGCCGAGCACATTGATCTCGTGGTGGTTGGGCCAGAAGCACCGCTGGCTGCGGGGCTTGTCGATGCGTGCGAAGCGGCGGGGCTCGTCGCATTCGGCCCCCGTGCCGCCGCGGCACGATTGGAATCGTCCAAGGCCTTTGCCAAAGAAATCCTCGTGAGCACGGGAATAACCACGGCCTCGACGCTGGTGGTAGACAGCTCGGATCCAGAATCTTGCGCTCTGGGACGGAGGCGGTGTGCGTTGGGTCGTGTCGTGCTCAAGGCCGACGGCTTGGCGGCCGGAAAAGGCGTCGAAGTTTGCCCGACGGCAGAGGAAGCTCTTGTTGCCTTTGAGCGGATGTCCCGTTTCGGCGCAGCTGCCGCGACGATCCTCTTGGAGGACCTGCTCATCGGGCAAGAAGTCAGCGTGTTTGGGATCAGCGACGGGGTGCGCGTCGTCGCCCTTCCCAGCGCGCAGGACCACAAACGGCTGGGCGACCTGGACACGGGGCCCAACACCGGTGGAATGGGGGCGATCGCACCCTGTCCCCTTGTAGATGCAGCGGTTGCCCAGCGACTCGTGGACGAGATTCACACCCCGGTGGTGGCCGAAATGGCGCGTCGGGGAACGCCCTTCCGGGGCGTTCTGTACGCAGGCCTGATGATGACAGCGGAAGGGCCGTTTGTTCTTGAGTTCAATGCGAGGTTCGGCGATCCGGAGTGTCAGGTGCTCATGGCCCTGTGGAAGGACGATCCGGTGCCATGGTTGTATGGTTCCGCGGTGGGGGCCTTGCCCAGCGGCGTTCCCGCGTTTCACGACGGGAGTGCAGCCGTGATCGTGTTGGCAGCGGCCGGCTACCCGGACAACCCGGAAAGAGGGGCGGCGCTACCCGAGCCTCGCGCCGTCGATGGCGTCGTTTTTCACGCGGGAACGAAACGCGACGGCCAGGGCGTGCTTCGTGTCGATGGCGGTCGTGTGTTGGGTGTTGTGGCCGTTGGCACCAACGTTCGCGACGCCGTGAATCGTGCGTATGGCTCGGTTCCTTCACTGGCCTGGCCCGGCATGGTGTGGCGCAAGGACATTGGCGCCCGGTGGATGTGACGTTCGACACGCCCATGCCAGGCGTCGTTGTTGCGCAACCGAAGCGGGGCTTCCGATATGGTTCCGAAGCGATGTGGCTGGTTGGCGCGGCCCTGTCGGTGGGTGGCCGAAACGTTCTCGATCTGGGGACCGGTTCGGGCGTCGTCCCGGCGATGCTCGCGCGGCATGGTTGGCAGGGGACAGGCATCGACGTTCGTGCCGAGTGGGGGCCCCTTTGGGAAGAGACGCGCCGTCGGAGCGTGATCGGCGACTCCGTGCGGTTTGTTGTGTCGGAGGTGGTGGATGTGGTCGGTTCCTTCGACGTTGTCGTCTCCAACCCGCCGTATTTTCGGTTTGGCCGGGGACCGACCGCCACGGACCCGTGGAAACGGGCGGCGAGAACGGAGAGCACAGCGGACCTTTCGGACTTCGTCGCGGCGGCTGCGCGATGCGTGACCCAGCTTGGAACGGTCATCTTCGTCGTTCCGCGAGAACGAGAGCATGAAGTGCCGGGCCAGCGCGTGTACCGCATCGGCGCCCGGCGCAGTGTGGTGGTGGGTTCTCCTGGTGCGCCTTCGCCCTCGCAGCGCAGCGTGGAATTTGTGACTGGGGCTTCTTGGGTTGAACGAGCCACACGCATCGTGGTGGACGAAGCGCTTCGCGGTGTGTAGCAAACCCCTCGCGACCCGGAGGAGTGGACGTCGTGCGCCTGTCGCTGAAGGTAGTTGACATGCCGCCCATGGAGACGTCCGAAGAGGCGCCTCTGGGCGTTGCGCTGGTAGAACTCGTTCAGCGCGCCGTTCAGCGCGGTGGCGCCCCGCCTGCGGCCTTGGTGTTGAGGCCCGAACGGACGGAGTTGATGACGCTGCAGCCGGTGGTTGGCGCGGGCGTACCGGTCCAGCGTTTTATGGCCGGGCTCACCCGCTCGACGTGTCGCGAGGTGTCGGACGTGGGTGCCGTCGCGCTGATCGGCGTGATGTCCACGACCCCGGATGGGTCGGTGGGGCCGCCGGTACCGCTGGCCGTTGTGTTCGTGGAGTGGCCCGACTGTCGTTGGTGGTTCTGGCGAGGCGTCGTAGACGTCGAGAACAAGACGGTGAAACCTGGATCAGAGGTCGTGATCAGCGCGATGGACGGCGATCGTATGCCGGATCGGCTGGGCCGCTGGTGGAGTTTGGGTCGACGCCTGGGCCTGCGAGTGACGATGGAGCGCGTGACGCCAGAGTGGGTCCACTAGGCCTCGAACAAGCTGTCAGCTGTCAGCCGTTGGCGGTTAGCTCGAACGAACCGTCCCAATGGACTGCGCGACTGGACGTGGTGTGCGCTTTCAGGTGAAGCGCTCGACTACGCTGCCGCGGCGAATTGTCTAGGTGCCAGGCTAATAGCT
>CAMASI010000101.1 GCA_945861065.1 Klebsiella pneumoniae
CGGGTCGGTCAAAGCCTCCTGATAGCCGGTCATCGCAGTGTTGAAGACAGCTTCGCCGAATCGCGTCGTGACGGCGCCGAATGCCTCGCCGTAAAATCGACGCCCATCTTCTAGCAGGAGCAAGGCGCCCAAGCGGTCCCCGCGCGGCCGCACCGTGTAGCGCAAGCGCGGGCGCGCGTCACCCTCAGGAAGCGCCGATCACAGGGCGTCGAAGCGGTTGAACTCCATCACGAACGTCCCCCGGCCTTTCGTGCTCGATCGCAGGTCCGTTGCGTAGCCGATGAGTTTACCGAGTCCACACTCAGCGAGGATCGACGTCTGCCCGTCCGACGCATCGTGCCCGAGGATGACCGCTCCTCGCGCTTGCAGATCGCCCAAGACGCCACCCGTATTTTCATCGGGAACCAACACCTCCACCTTCATGATCGGTTGGAGCAGCACGCCACCCGCCTTGGCGACGGCATCTCGGACCGCCAAAGCCGTCGCAATCCTCAAGGCCTGGGTTGAGCTTGCTGGACCGTAGGTAGTCACACTCAATACCCGTACCGATACATCTTGTAGGGGTGCACCCTCCAGCGGACCCCCGGACAACGCGTCTTTGGCGCCCAACTCGACCGCCAGTACCTGCTCAGCGGACGGCGTGAACATTGGCGTGGTCCACACGGGTTTGGACTGAACCGACAATCCTCCGTCACGAGGAAGCGGCCCTACCCAGGCGGTGACGGACGCCTTCATCTCGATTCGGTGCCCCGGCGCATCGATTGTGCGATCCACCTCGCCGGTGGCAGTCGCCTCACCCAGCACGCTCTCCCGCTGAACGACGCGGGGACGACCGGCCCGCAGGATGAGCCCAAATTCCCGACGAACGCGCTCAAACACGATCTGGAGGTGAAGTTCGCCCATGCCTTTGATCAGCCGCTGGCCGGTCTCCTTGTCCTCCTCAAATCGAAACGTCGGGTCTTCCTCCGCCACTTTGCCGAGCACTTCCAACATCTTGTCTTCGTCGGCGCTGCTCTCAGGCTCGACGGCCAGCGAAATCACGGGCTCGCGCGTCTCGATTCGCTCCAAAAGCATTTGCGCATTGGGCAGGCATAAAGTGTCGCCGGTAGACGCCCATCTCAGGCCTGCCAGAACAGCGATTCGGCCTGCGTCAACCCGATCGACCTTGTTCTTTCGGTTCGCATCGATGTCGAAGATCCGCGCGATTCGTTCCGTTTGATTCCGGCCAGCGAGGGCGACCTCTTCGCCTCCTTCGATCGCACCTTGGTAGATCCGAACAAAACAATGGCGGCGACCCTCCAACAATTGAACCTTGAAGACCAGCGCCGCCAAGGGCGCATCGGCATTCATGCGGATGGGTACGCGGGTGCCATCCGGCAACGTGCCCTCTGATTCGACCCGTTCTAGCGGGGAAGGCATCAGGTGAAGCACACCGTCGAGCAGAGACTGCACCCCCCAGTCGCGAAGTGCCGAGCCTCCAAATGCAGGCCGCAGCTTGCCACTCACCGTCGCCGTTCGAAGCGCGGACCACAATTCGGCGACGGAGACCGGCGCATCCGAAAGCACCTTGTCGGCAAGGTCTTCGTCCAACTCAGCGAGCGCGAGCAGCAGCGTCTCCCGGTAGGGCGCAAGCAGTTCCGCCTCCGCAACAGTCAACGGCCTCCGGACGACGTCTGCTCCCCGTTCTCCCTGAAACTCCCATGCATCCTGTTCGATCGCGTGCAGAACGATGCGCTGGGACGGCACGGGGACGCAGACGGGAACGGCCTCGTCACCGAACCGCCGCTTGATCATCCCCAACGCGCGATCAAAGTCGGCGCCAGGTCGGTCCATCTTGTTGATGAACACCAATCGGGGCACACGATGGCGGTTGGCTTGCCGCCACACGGTCTCCGTCTGCGGCTCCACGCCGCGAACACCGTCCATCACAATGATGGCGCCATCAAGTACGCGCATGGAGCGCTCCACCTCGATGGTGAAGTCCACGTGCCCCGGCGTGTCGATGAGCTGGATTTCGTGGTCTTGCCACGGACACCGCGTCACCGCTGACGAAATTGTGATTCCGTGCGCCGCCTCTTCGGCCATCCAGTCCATGTGGGCTGCGCCCTCGTGAACTTCGCCAATCCGGTGAAGCGCACCGGTATAAAACAACACCCGCTCGGACAGTGTGGTCTTGCCGGCATCCACGTGCGCTGCGATTCCAATGATGCGCAAGCGCTCCAATGGAATGGCTGTTGGCGACTTCGACACCGCAACCTCCGGGGCGGCGGCGCTATCGCGACGACCCCGCAGGGGACAGGATCAACCACTCACGCCGATTGCAAGCGCCACAACCGAGTCACCGGCCACAGCACCGTCACCGCGATGACGCTCAGCGACAGATGAGCCGAAAGCATGTGGAATGGATCGCTCGCCATGCAGTGAATTTCACGAAAGACGAAGCCAACCCAGCCACCTGCCGCTGCGGCAGCCCACACGCGCCAAGTCGCAGGAAGGGCCTGTCGGTCCAGCCAAAGCACAGCTGCCCCCGCCAACGTCGCGGTGAGCGCCCCCATTCCGCCGCACACCACCGCGCCACCCACGGCCGCGTTTCCCGTCAGCGTGATGCCTGGCCACTCCACCAAGCCCACGACGGGCAGTGCAAGCGTGAGCGCCACACCCGCGCCCTCGGTGAAGGCGTTCCCAACACGATGCATCGGCCGCAACGCCAGGGCGACCGACGCCACGCCAAAGGCCAACGCGACGCCGAGCACACCTCCGTGCCCACGGAGCACGGCTAGGTCGGGCCGAACCCCGCCCAAAAACAGCAGGCCAAAGGCGACGGCAGCACAAACCCCGAGCACAACGCGGGCCGGCGTGGACAAATCCGACATTCGGGAGCGCCACGTCGCCCGACCTCGCACAGACGCTGCAACTGCCTGCGCCATCCGCACGCGTTTCCGCTCGTCGGCGCCGTCGGGCAAGGAGACCCGTGGGTCCATGGGGATGGCGTCGTTCACGTCTGTCGGTCCCGGTTCCTTCGTCATTGTTACGCCTCCTCGTCGCCGAGACGCTTGCGGAGCGCCTCGTAGGCTCGATGGGCCCGGACTTTGACGGCCGCCGTGGACGCGCCCACCACCAGGCCAATTTCGCTAAAAGACAACCCCTGCCACCAATGCAGAATCAACACTTCACGTCCCGAATCGGACAGCTCCGCCATGGCCGCGTGGACGAGACGCTCTGACGAACCCGCTGCTCGCGGAGCAACCGAGGGTTCAACGGCATCTTCCAACGGGCTCTCGGGTCTCCGATAGCGGGTTCGCTGCACCTGACGACGGCAATTGGCCCCAATCGCATACAACCAAGGGCGAAAGCGAGCGCCGTCCCGAAAGTCTCGTCGCGCGCGGAACACGTGCAAGAACGTCTGTTGAACCAAATCCTCAGCCGCGTCCGGACCCACCGAGTGCGCAAACCACCGGTAGAGCGCGTCCCCATACCGTTCAAACAGCCCGTCGATTGCGGTGGGGTCTCCCCCCGCGACTTGGGCCATCAGTGCTTCGTCGGTCCGAGAATCCGGCACGGGACCCCGTGCTGCGGCAGCACCGGACGCGCAACAAAATGGGGCTACTTGCGCTCCGCAGCCCTCAACGCGACGACAAGTTCCATGTCCCCGTCTGCTTCGGCAATCGCGCGCCGTTTTGCAAGCAGCACACGCCGCAGTGAAACCGCCTCCGGACCTGTAGGAAGGGCAATCTCGACCCAGCCCATCGCTTCTTCGAGTTGGCCTTCGACGTCGAGCTGCCGAGCCAGAACCAACGCCCACCGCGCGCGGCCCGCGGGTTCGGGATCGGCGTCGAAGGCCTCTCGCAAGCTGTCCATCGCCTCTGCATGCCGGCCCATCCGCGCATACAAATCCGCCCGACCGCCAAGTCGATTCGCCCGCTCGGCGCCTTGCGCATTGACGATTCCGGCTTCGACCCTGCGCACGGCCTCAGGCCAGTCACCGGCCTGACCCAACGCGAGCCCCAACCACCACGACGAAAGCTCGGACGAGTCAGCAACGTCCCGCAACGGCTCGACCGCAGCCGCTCCTTCCCCAAGTTCTAGAAGCAGACGACACCACATCCACAAGCGCTGCATCGTCCGGGGATCCTTGGGACCGAGCGCGTCGCGAAACCCACACCACGCCGCCTCAGCCGGCGAACACGCGTCGCGCGTGCGGCCAAGAGCGACCCGCACCTCCGCGAGCCGCATCGCGCACACTGCATCCCCGGAAAGTTCCCAGGAGACCCCCAGGGCCGCCTCGGCAGCGAGGTACCGACGGGCAACCGCTTCGTCTCGCCCCCACGCGCCCGCATGACGAGCCAGCGCCAGCCGCCCGTCCACCGTTCGCGCCGCACGTTTCGCCGCCAACCAGGCCGCCGGCAATTGCCCATCCACGCCGCGCCAGTCGGCCACGCCTGCGATGGCGAGCCAGTCGTCGCCCAACACGTCTCGGAGTGCGCTCACGCGCCGCTAAACTGCACGTCCTCGAACACCAACGTGGGCATGCGCGCAGACCCGTAGCGCCATGGATCGTTGCCGAGTTCGACCAGATGCGCGAACAAGTCGATCAGATTTCCCGTGCAATTCATCTCACCGACGGGTGCGCCTAGGGCACCGTTCTCGATGAGGTTCCCTCGCACGCCCAGGCTAAAATCCCCGGTCGTCGCATTGGCGTTGCCGCCGAGCCAGCCTGTCACCAAGATTCCCTGACCTGCGGCAGCCACCAAGGCGTCGCGATCCCGGGTACCCAACTCAGCCACAAGGTTCGACGAGCCTCCGCTCGTCGGCGCGAGCCCCGTCTTCTTCCCATAGTACGTGTCCACGTACAGGTTCTTGAGCACGCCGCGTTGAACGACCGTCATTGGCTTGCTCGCCAAGCCCTCGCCGTCGAAACTCCGGGAGCCGTCCCCTCGTTTCACCCAGGGATCGTCTGTCAGCGTCAGCACCTCGCTGAACAGCTTGATTCCCACCTTGTCAGCAAAAACAGACCGGTTTTGGCTGATCGCCGCCGCATTGGCCGGGCCCAGCAGCCTTCGGACGATTTGGGCTGCTACGCGGGCGTCTACAACCATCGTGGTTCTTGTGGACGGGCCCTTCTTCGCCCCAAGTCGCTCCTTGGCCTTCCGCAATGCCTCCGAACCAGCGAATGACGGATCCGGCAACACGATTCGGTGGGAGCCACCGCCTGCAAAAGAAGCCTCCGGACGCGCATCGCTATCGTCGCGGACGGTGACTTCGGCACCGCCCCACACGCCCGTGCCCTCCCATCTGCCAGCGAGCCCGTTGGAGGCCACCAGCACGCCGCGGTCTTCGCCTTGCGTGACAAAGGTCGTCGCGCTGATCACCCTGTCGTCGGCCCGTGCGGCTTCCCAGGCCGTGCGCGACCACGACTCGCGATCGTCCGACGTCAGCAACATCGCCGTAGCGTCGGTGAGCTCCAGGTCTAGCTCCGATCTGCCTGCGTACAGAGTCGGGTCAGGCAGGTCCTGAAAGGGGTCTTCTTCCAGGGCTTTGGTGATGGCCACGGCCTCGGCCACAAAGGCGCGCAACTCTGCGTCACGCAAGTCGTTGGTCGAATGGGCCGACGAACGGTGCCCGATCCACACGCGCAGCGCGATCGAGCGCGAGATGCTCTCTTGCGCTTTTTCAATCGCACCGTCTCGAAACTGCGTTTCGATGGATCGCGAACGAGACGCACTGGCGCGAGCCCCTGTGGCGCCGGCGGCCACCGCCATGTCGATCGCGGCCGCGGCCCGATCGAACAACTCGTCACCCATCCACGCCTCCGACCGTCAGCGAGCTGACGAGTACGGTGGGCAAGCCCTGGCTGACCGGCACACTTTGTCCGTCTTTGCCGCAGGTCCAGCCGCCAACGTCGAGCGTGCTGTCGTTTGCAGCCATCGAGACGTTGCGCAACGCCTCAGGTCCATTTCCAATAATGTTGACGTCCTTGATCGGAAATGTGACCTTTCCATCCTCGATCATCCAACCGTTCTTGATGTAGAAGGTGAAGTCACCGGCGCCGATTTGAACCTGTCCGTTGGTGAACGTTTCGGCGATGATTCCACGCTTGACCGATGAGACGATTTCAGCTCTCGTGTGCGGCCCGTTCTCCATGTATGTACAGCGCATGCGCGGCAGCACCATGTGACGAAAAGACTCGCGCCTGCCTGACCCGGTGGACGCAATCCCGTAGTGTCGCGCGCTCATCGCGTCATGGAGGTAGCTCGTGAGCACACCTCGATCGACGAGGACCGTGCGCTGACCGGCGGTTCCTTCGTCATCGACATTGAGCGCACCCCGCTCATTCTGGCACGTCGCGTCATCGACGATGGTGACGAAATCAGGCGCGACCTTTTTGCCGAGCAGGTCTGCGTAAATGCTCACACCTTTGCGATTGAAGTCCGCCTCCATGCCGTGGCCAATGGCCTCATGAAGCAGAATTCCGCTCGCACCCGCGGCCAACACGACTGGAAGTTCGCCAGCAGGGGGTCGTCGCGCATCAAACAGGATGAGCGTCTTGTCTACGGCGCGCTTGCACAGCTCGGAGACCCGCTCCGGCGTGAACCATGCAAAGTCGTGGCGACCCGCCAAGTCCGCGCGATTGCTCTGGGAGACACCACCACGGATGGCCGTAACGGTCGTGGTCAGCCGGCTCATCGGCCGATCGTCCACCAAGATGTCGCCGGCCAGGGTGGCAATCAGCACATGCTCGTCGCTGTCACCCCAACTGACGCTGACCTTCTGGATGGCGGGGTCCGCGGCCCGACAAGCGCTGTCCACCTGACGAAGCAACGGCAGCTTCGTTTCGATTCCGACAGCGGACCAAGGAATTGAAACCGGGTAAAACCCGCCAACGCTCCGCGGCGACTTCGACACAGGCGGCACGACTGCGACGCCACGTGCGATACTTGCGGCCGTTCGCGCGGCGGCCAACATCGACGCTTCGGTCAACTCTTCCGTGAATGCGTACCCAGTCTGTTCGCCGATGACGACGCGCAGGCCGACGCCCAAATCCACGTGCGTGGAGGCCTGGTGGACGATTCCGTCCTCCAGGGACACGGACGAGCTGCGCACATGTTGAAAATACAGGTCTGCCGCGTCGGCGCCGTTGGCAGAAAGCGCCGACAACACCCGACGAACGACGCCTGAATCGACCCCAAACCAATCACGAAAGGGATCCACCGGCGCTACACCCATCCCTGCTTTCGGTCCACAACCGGCAACCAGCCCACTCATGGCCGTAAGTCCCACAGTCCCGACCATTCCAACCAGAACCTCTCGGCGACCGACAGCCATGGCGTGCTCCGACTCGTATCAACCGGTTTCATGGGGTCGGCGTGGACGTGGTTTCATCACAGAACGTCGCGGTGCCCGCCGCCGACGTGCAGATCTGCAGCGCGATGGTGGCGTCTTTCCCGCTGGAGCGGGCGTATTCGAGCCATTCGCGTGCCAGCGTTTTCGCTTGGTTCCGGGCCAAGTCCTTCTCCTGAAGCAACGTTTCGTCGGGCTTGGCGACGTACCGCTCCTCCAATCCTTGCCATTTCGTCTGCGCCGCGACGGCCTTGAGGCGGTACAACGCGTAGACCCGCTTTACGTACTCGTCGCCCGTCCATTGGGTTCGGTTGTCGAGCGCAACTTCGGCCCACTTCAGCGTCTCGTCTGCGGAGTCCGCTCCTTTGGCTGACAGGTGATTGGCAAGTTTGTAGCATAAAGTCGGATCGGACCGGTCGATCTCTTCCAGATGGCGACGCGCGATGGTCTCCCATCGGTGGGTGTCGCCTTTCGCCCAGGCATCGGCCAGCAGGACGCGGCTCAGCTTGTTTTTGACCGTCTGACGGTCAGACGCCCGAAGCGTCTCGTCGAGGCAGCGGATCTCTCCGTCGGAGAGCCTGCCCATCAGCGAGGCGGGTTCGAGCTTGACGAGGTCACCGCAAGGCGCCGTTGCCTGCAGGATCTCGCTTCCGATCAACTCGTCTTCGCTTTCGTCGATCGAGATTTCGACGAATCCGCTCTCAATCCCAGAAAGGGCATCTGAGTTCGCCGCCGGTTTGTTCCTTCCGCCGCAGCCGACGGCCAACCACAAAAGGCTCAGGCGCCACATGGGGCCACACTCCGCCGGAGCTTGTTGCGTAACGCAGCCGGAGCGGACTTGGGCAACGCCGCCGTGTGGACCCGTGGAATCAAGCCCCGCACATGAACGTCGGACAGCAGTGTCCGGTCCCGTGGGCTAGTCTGAACCCTAGCAGGCTTGTGAGCGCCGTTCTACGTCTGGCACAAGTTCTGCAGTCGGTCGATTGGAGGTTCAAATGTCTCGTTCCATTCCGATGTTGCTCCCCCCACTTGCGCTGCTGGCGGCTTGCGGCGGGGGGCTGAAGGACGAAACGTTTCCGACCGGTAGCCGTACGCTGGCGGTCGACGGCCAACGCACCCACGTGTTCACCGTCAACGAAGAAGAGAACTCGGTCAGCGTGATGGATTTGGGCACACACGCCGTCACCACACAGGATGTTGGGGTCCGACCCGCTCGAATCGCGCCCCTGGACGATGGCGCCGTCGTCACGCTCCAAGGGGAGCGTTCCCTCGCCGTGTTGGGTGCGAACGGCGCCGTACGTGAAAAGGTCCAGGTAGGCGCGGAGCCGATCGGCGTAGTCACAAGCGAAGGCGGCAAACGCGCGTACGTTGCCGTCAGCCAGGAAGACGTCGTTCGCGAGTACGACACCTCTGACTGGTCGGAACTGCGCTCCTTTTCCGTGATGGATCAGCCAAACTGGCTCGCACTGCATCCTTCCGGCAAAGCGCTGTTCGTCGCCTCCCCGCTCGGTCGTGTCGTTCAACGCATTGATCTCAAGTCGGGGGAAGTCGCGGATCTGGCCTTGCCCGAAACCACGCGCGTTCCCACGGAAGTGAAACCAAATGGAAACGAGGTCGCCGGTGAGGAAGTCACGCTGACCGTGCGGGTGACCGGAGACATTGCCATCCTGCCCGACGGAAGCGCGCTCGGGGTGCCCACACTCTACGTGGACAACATCTCGGAAGTGCTCACCACCGAGGAGGGCACGGATACCGTGGGTGGCGGGTACGGATCCGCCGGAGAGCTCACCGTTTCCCGAATGAACCCCGCCGTGGTGTCCATTCCCCTCAACCGCGACGGAGAACCCGATGCGTCGGAAAGCAAGGCCATCTTCGCCGGCGCTTTCGGCATGGAAAGTGTCGTCCGGAGCTACCCGAGCGGGCTCACACCCGCACCAGACGGGCTTTCTTGGCTCGTGTCCATGGAAGGCAGCAACACCGTCGTCGTCATCGCGACGAGCCCGTCCAACGACAACGACGAGGACCACGACTTCAGCTCGGAGTCTTTCGACACGGGCGGCCGTGGCATCGTCACAAGTCTGTCGGACGGCGGTTTCGAGGACCATGGACGCGCCTCGTTGCAGACCGACTTTGGGCCCCGCGGCGTGTCGTTCATCGGTGACGACGAAGTGTTGGTTCACCACTGGGGCGCGAGATCTGTGGGTCGCCTGGACGCCCGCGAACTGCTGTCTGACGCGCGCCACGATCGCAGCAGCACTTGGACGTTGGACAGCGTAGTGACCGTGGCCGAATCAAAGTTCTCGGCAGACGTCGAAGCGGGCCGGACGTTGTTCAACTCTGCCATTGACAGCCGGATGGCGGGCGACGGTGCCGGTGTTTCCTGCTCGACCTGCCACCTCAACGGCCGCAACGATGGCCTGAGTTGGCCATTGGAAGACGGTTTGCGCCAAACGCCGACATTGGTGGGCGGCATGGCGGCGACCGAGCCCATGACGTGGTCGGACGAGGTCCTTTCCGTGGGCGTGGAAGCGAGGTTGACCAGCAGTGGTCGCATGGGTGGCGAGGGCCTGAGCAATGCGGAGTCGGCGCTGATCGAGGCCTACGTGGAGCAGCGGCCCGGGATCGACAACCCGGATTTGGGCTCTGCGGACAGCGAAGTGCTTGTTGGCGCCGAGATTTTCGCCAGAGCTGACGTGGGCTGCGCCGGTTGTCATACCGGCGAGCGCTACACCGACAACAAGTCGTACGCGCTGTTCAGCGACCTGGAGATGAACACGCCGTCCCTGACCGGCGTTCGGGCGACCGCGCCTTACCTCCACGACGGTTCTGCAGCGACGTTGCGCGGTGTGCTTGAGGCGTCAAGATCCGGCGCAATGGGCGACACCTCGATGCTTAGCGACATCGAGATGACCGCGCTGGTCCGGTTCCTCGAGTCCTTGTAGGCGCCTGACAGCGGCGGGGTGCCGGTTTCCGGTCCGCCCCCCACGCCTACTCGAAGCCTAGCGCCCGTCCCCCCTGGAACACGACGAAGGAAGTCCCCCACGCGAGCGCGGTCATGTATACGAAGACAAACGTCGGCCACCGCCAGCCACCCGTCTCTTTCTTGAGCACTGCAAGCGTACTCAGGCACTGCATCGACAGCGCGAAGAACACCATGATCGACAAACCGCTGAGCACCGTAAACACGGGCTTGCCGTCGGGACCCGTCGCCATGCGCAACCGATCGCGCAGCGCCAAGTCTTCTTCGTCCACGTCCCCGAGCCCGTACACAATCCCCAACGTGGCGACGAAAACTTCCCGCGCCGCGAACGCGCCTACCAGACCGATTCCGACCTGCCAGTCCATGCCCAACGGCGCAATCGCAGGCTCAATCGCCTTTCCCATGCGGCCGCCGAAGCTGTGCTCCAGCGCTTCCGCCCGCGCAAATTCGGGGGATGTGCCGGGCGACGATTCATAGGCTGGGAAACTGAGCAGCGCCCACAAAACTACAGAAGCAATCAGGATGATTCGCCCAGCCTCATGTAAGAAATCACGGCAGCGGTCCACCACTGCCGTCACCACGTTGCGAAGCACCGGCATCCGGTAGGGCGGCAACTCAATAAGCGCACTCGTTGCCGAGCCGGGTAGCAGCCACCGTCCGAGCACAATCGCCGCGCCGATCGTCACCCACGAGCTGAACACGTACATCCCGAGCAGTGCCAACGGCCTCGCTGGCAGGCCCCACGCGGTCTCGGGAAACAGTGCGCCGATCACCAACGTGTACACGGGCAAACGCGCCGAACACGAGGTCAGCGGCACGACCAACATCGTCAGCAAACGATCCCGAAATCTCGGCATCGTCCGCGACGCGAGGATGGCGGGCACGGCACAGGCGAAACCCGACAGCAACGGTACGAAGGCGGCGCCGGGCAGACCGGCCGCACGAAGGATTCTGTCCATCAAGTGGGCGGCGCGAGCTAAGTAGCCACAGTCTTCCAACAGGGTGAGAAACAAGAAGAGGAGCGCAATCTGGGGCAGAAAGACGACGACCGAACCTACGCCTGCGATCACGCCGTGAACCAGGAATTCCTGAAAAGTTCCCGGCGGTATTGATCGCTGGATGACATCGCCGAGGCCCGAGATGCCACGCTCGATCACACTGACCATCGGATCCGCGCCGGCAAACAAAGCGGCGAACACGCCCCCCATGACACCCAAGAAAAGCACGAGGCCAAAAAACGGGTGCAACACCAGCCGATCGACGGCCTCCGAACGAACCGCTCTGGCCTTGGTTTTCCTCAACCCAGGCAGCTGCGCGTCAATCCACGCATAGCGGGTGCCGACCAGCTCGGCGTCGAGGTCGCGGCCCGCCGCCGTTGCTTCGTTGCGAACGCGCCGCGCCACGTCGAGGGGGAGTTCCAGTGACCCATCCGGAGCGGCCTCGGGCAAATGCGCCACCAACAAAAGCCAACTCGCCAGCGCGACGCGCTTGGACGGCTTGCCCCAGGTCGGCGACATGGCATCCGCCACCGTCTGGAGGTCGTGTGCGAGGGGTCCACCCCAACCGTGAAGTGGACCGGGGCTCGCCACCGACGGGTTGCGCAGCACGTTCGCTACGGCCTCCTTGAGCGTTTCGATCCCGACCCCGTTCCTTGCGACCGTCGGCACAATTGGCACACCCGTCAACTTCGTTAGCCGCACGACGTCGAGCGCTTCGGCGCCATCGCCGACCTCGTCGACCAAGTTGAGCGCCACGACGACAGGCACCTCGAGCTCAAGGACCTGAGCCAGCAGGTAAAGACTTCGACTGAGGCGCGGCGCATCCGCAACCAAGACGACGAGGTCGGGCGCTTCCACACCCGTAGCAAGCACGGCCTCGATCGCCACGCGTTCTTCAGGGGACCGGGCGGCCAACGAAAAAGAACCAGGCAGGTCCACAACGGCGACCGGTCCATCGGGAAGCGTCCATTGTCCCTCCAGTTTCTCCACCGTCGTGCCCGGAAAGTTCCCGACCCGCGCGCCGCCACCCACGAGCGCATTGAACAGCGTGGACTTGCCGGAGTTCGGGGTTCCAAGCAACAGAATTCGACGCTGACGGCTCATGAGAGTGTCACCACCACGGCGCGGGCATCGTCGCGGCGCAAACACAGGACCGCGCCCCGAACCTGAAAGGACAGCGGGTCACCAAAGGGCGAAGCGCCCGTTCTCCAGATCGACGTGCCAGGCATCAGGCCAAGCTCAAGAAGCCGCCGCCGAAATCCCCCCTCACCCAACACGTCAACGACGGAGCCTTCTTGTCCCGGTTTCAACTCGTCGAGGCGCACGCTGAGCTCCAAGCACCTTGTTGTAGCGCGCCCTCACGCCATTGAAAACCATTTTCAACCTCTGGCGTCCCGTTTCCCGCTTCCGTCCGGCGGGTCTACGACACAACGGGGCAGCGCAAGGCCACTCACGCGACGGCGCAATCCTTCCCACAGCGCTTTGGCCCTCCCCTCGTCTACCCGCAGATGGGCGTTTCCCGTCGCCCGATCGGTGACATGCAGGTAGTACGGAAAGACGCGGCGACGAACCAAGGCTTCGCACAGTTCAACCAAGGTATCGACGTCGTCGTTGACGCCGGCCAGCAGCACCGATTGGTTGAGCACTGGGACACCGCCGTCCACCAGCCGTGACAACGCGACGTCCACGTCGGGCGAAAGCTCCCGTGGATGGTTGACATGCACGACAACCCACACGGGCGCTCGTTTTCGCAACCCAGCTACCAGGCTCGCAGTCACGCGGTCGGGCCGGGTGATCGGCGCGCGCGTATGAACTCGAATGACGGGAATATGCGGCGTCAACCGGTCGATGGCGTCAAACAACTGTTCATCGCGAATGGCCAACGGGTCGCCACCGGACAGAATTACCTCGGAGGCACCGCTGGCCACCGCGTAGGCAAACATCGCCTCCCATTCCGCTGGGGTCGGGTCTTCCGTGGTCCCTGGAACGTGTTCGCGGCGAAAACAGTAGCGGCAATACAGGTGACACCGCTTGGTGAGCAGGAGCAACACACGGTCTCGGTACTTATGAACGACCCAAGGAAGCGGGCTGCAGGCCGCGTCTCCGACTGGATCGGACAGGTCCTGGGCATTCGGCCGGAGTTCCTCCGGGTCAGGCAACACCTGTCGGGCCAAAGGGTCCAACGGGTCCTGCGAATTGATCCGCTCCCACCACGACCGCGTCACGCGTACAGGGAACAGCGCATCGGCAGCGGTCCACACTTCGGAAAGCTCCGGACGCGCCTCCAGAACCTCCGGACGACCGACGACAGGTCCTCGGCGCTGGCCAGGGGCTCCCATCGGGTGATAGCGGGGCCCTCCCATCGTACTTCCCCTCGGCAAGGACATCCCTCATGTACCAGACCTCGGACATTCGCAAGGGCCTCAAGGTCGAGTTCGACAACTCACCGTGGGTGATTGTGGACTTCCAATTCGTCAAGCCCGGCAAGGGGCAGGCGTTTACCCGCACCAAGTTCAAGAACATGCTGCATGGCAACGTGATCGAGCGGAACTTGCGCAGCGGTGAAGGGCTCGCCCCCGCGGACGTGGAGGAAGGCAATTTCACCTACCTGTTCAACGACGGCGAAGACTGGCACTTCATGAACGCGGACACGTTTGAACAGTCACCTGTTCCCAAAGCTGTCCTCGCGGACCAAGCTGGGTTTCTCGTCGAAGAGATGCAGTGCCACATTCTCTTTTACAAGAATCGGCCCGTGCAAGTGGACATTCCCACCTTCGTCGAGTTGGAAATCACCTACTGCGAACCTGGTTCTCGCGGGAACACGGCGACGGGCGGTGCCATGAAGACGGCCGTTCTGGTCACGGGCGCAGAAATCATGGTCCCACTGTTCGTCAATCAGGGTGAGACCATCAAGATTGACACGCGTGACGGCCAGTACGTCGAGCGGGTCAACAAGAAGTGATTGATGCCGAAGGGCTCCGCGCGCGCGCCCGTGTGCTCGCGGCGGTGCGTCGGTATCTTGAGCAGAATGGGTATTTGGAGGTCCCGACGCCGGTCCTCGTGCCGTCTCCGGGGCTGGAGGAGTACCTGTTTGCCGTGTCGGCTGCGGACGGTGCGTTGCGCACCAGCCCCGAGTTCGCACTCAAACGAGTCGTCGCCGCCGGACTCGGTCGGGTCTACGAGATTGGACCGTGTGTACGCGACCGCGAGTGGGGCCCTTGGCATGCCCGTGAGTTCACGATGTTGGAGTGGTACCGGGCAGGCGCTGAGCCTTCCGACGTGCTGTCCGAGATCGCCGGCGTTGTGGAGGCCGCCGCAGAAGCGCTCGGTCGGTCACCCCCCGAGTTTCGGACGGTGACGTGGCGTGAAGCGATGCTGTCGGCCACGGGTATCGATCCCGCGGCCGCTACGGCGAGCGACCTGTCGGCGGACGACACCGGCTGGGACGATGCCGCGACCCGTCGATGGGTGTCGGAGGTGGAACGCACCTTGACCGGCGGTGTCTTCGTCGTGGATTGGCCCGCAAGCCAGGCAGCGCTTGCACGCGTGTACGACGGCGAATGGCCCATCGCCCGCCGGTTCGAGGCCTACCTGGACGGTGTAGAACTCGCGAACGGGTTTTTTGAGCTCATTGACGGTGATGCTCTTCACGCAAGATTCGCCGCCTCGGCTTCGGCCCGCGCGGCCGCGGGAGAGGTCCCGCATCCCACCGACCTGGGCTTTGTAGCGGCCACACGGGTCCTTCCGCGCACTACGGGTGTCGCTCTCGGGGTTGACCGCCTCGTCGCCGTCTTGTGTGGTTGGGACGGCATCGCTGCCGGGAGAGTGGACACGTGGAACTGACCGGCCGCGTCGCCATTGTCACCGGCGGCAGCAGAGGGATCGGACGCGCGATTGCCGAGCAGTTGAGTGCCGGCGGTGCACGCGTCGTCGTCGGTTTCAGGTCCGACGAAGCCGCTGCTTCCGCCGTGGCGGCTAGCATCGGCGGTGTTGCCGTACAGGCCGACGTGGCGACCGCCGCAGGAAACACCACACTGGTGGACGCCGCAAAACGGCTCGGGCGGGTCGACATCGCCGTTCACGCAGCCGGAATCACCCGTGACGGATTCGCCGTTCGTATGTCAGACGCGGATTTCGACGACGTGTGGGCCACTCATGTCGGCGGCGCCTTTCGTTTGGCGCGCGCAGCGATGCCCACCATGTCCAAACAACGTGACGGCGTATTGGTCTTCGTTTCGAGTGTGACGGCACGGATGGGAAACCCCGGCCAGGCCAACTACGCCGCGGCCAAGGGCGGCATCGAATCGCTGACGCGCACGCTCGCCAGGGAGATGGCGCGCCGCAACATCCGCGTCCACGCGGTGGCGCCAGGCTTTGTAGACACCGACATGACCCGCGCGCTGTCGGCGGACACACTGGCGACGGCGCGAGCCCGCATCCCACTCGGTCGTCTCGGCCAACCGAACGACGTCGCTCCCCTCGTTCGCTTCTTGTGCGGTCCGGGCGCAACCTGGATCACGGGGCAGACCTTCGTCGTCGACGGCGGACTTTCTTCATAAGAGAAGCGATCAGCCATTAGCGGTCAGCGATTAGCCAGCAGGATCGGGACGGGCTCGACGCCCTCCTCTCCGACGACGTCAGCTCTCCGGCCCCTACTCGCGGCGTTCGAGCGAGCTAATCGCTGATGGCTGATGGCTGATGGCTGATGGCTGATGGCTGATGGCTGATGGCTGATGGCTGATGGCTGATGGCTGATGGCTGATGGCTGATGGCTGATGGCTGATGGCTGATGGCTGATGGCTGA
>CAMASI010000102.1 GCA_945861065.1 Klebsiella pneumoniae
AAGCAGCGTCTTGCGCTCCCAGACCGTTCGCCTCTGCGCCTCCATCCGGCGCCCGCAGGCACACCGGGCGCGGCGCGCGAGCGCAACCTCGGCGCGCACGTCGACGAAGTCCTGAAGCATCCCGCGGCCGGCCTCCCGAACGAGCAAAACGACCCGGTCCTCCGCGGCGAGTAAGTCTGGGAGCTGCTCCCCGTCGGCGTCCGCAACAACGAGAGCGCGGAATCGCGACCGGAACTCGTGGGCGATAGACTGGAACTCGGGCGGGAGCATGGTGGACCTCTTCGTTACAGACCCGAAGTCTGCCGTGTTCCCGCGCTTCCGTCGATCCCCCGATGAAAGTCGCTCACCAACGGGTTTGGTTCACACCCGTTCGGCGACGCGTGGTGAAGTCAGGCGTAGCGGGTCTGGCGATCGTGTCGGAGGAATCCGATCAGCGTCATGTGCTGCTGAGCGGCGAGATCGACGGCGAGGGTCGTCGCGGCTCCCAGTCCGACCACGCCGGAAAGACCGGCGACGACGGCTTTCTCGACGAGTTCGTAGCCAATCCGGCTTGTCACGAACAGACTCGCGCCCGCGAGCGGGCGATCTTCAAGCAGCGCCCACCCGATCGCTTTGTCTACGGCGTTGTGACGGCCGACATCCTCACGGGCGACCAGAAGTCTGCCCTCAGCGTCAAACAGCGCAGCGCCGTGGATTCCGCCTGTCTGGTGGAACAAGGGTTGCGCGGCGGCGACGGTTGCGGGTGCGGTTGAAATCCACTCGGCGTTTGGGTCCAAGCGCGCCAAAGCTGGTGGATAGTTTCGGTGAAGGCGTTCTACCGATGCGATTCCACACAAACCACATGCGCTCGTCGCGAAACGTGCTCGAGATGAGGCAACGTCGGGGCGGGGAACACCCGGCGCGAGCCGCACGTCGACAGTGTTCCCGTGTGGGTCAGTCTCTGTTTGGGCCAGAACGAGCACGTCATCGACGGTTCGAATCACCCCTTCAGCGCGGAGCAGCCCTGCAGCAAGTTCGAGGTCCTGGCCCGGGGTCCTCATCGTCACCGCAAAGGTTTCGCCCTCCACGCGGATGTCCAACGGTTCTTCGACGACGACGGTGTCGAGCACGGACCCGCCCGGGACCCGACAGACCCAGACCGTTCTAGACGACATCATAGACGACGACGAAGCGCGCGTCGTAAGAAGGTCAAAGCGAGCAGCGCCCAGGGAGTCGCGGGGGCGTGGGCACAATTCGACGATTCCGCTTCCGGGTACGACGTCGGTTGGGCAATGACGGGGGCTTCGGGTAAGGCCGTGAGCGTAGTCGTTCCTACGACGCTGAGCGGACCGCTGCCCCAAGTGTCGCGTGCAGAGACCTGCCAGCCCACAACGTCACCCACTTTCACGGTCTTTCGGTCGCCGATGTCGACCCAGGTGTCGGTGGTTTCAATGATGTGCGGTGTTTCCGGGTGCAGCGTCCACCACAGCACCGTGTATCCCAGAATGTCGTTGTCTGGGTCGGTGGCGGGTTCCCACGCGAGCACCAATCGTCCGTCGTAAGAAGGGTCCATGAGCAAGGTTTGGACCGGCGTGGACGGTGCCGATGCTGCGACGGCCGCTACGGCTGCTCCGGCGTCGACCCGCCCACACCCGTAGTAGATGCTTCGGCCGTTCTCGTCGTACGCGCCGTCAGCAACGTCGTTCTTCGTGGCGGTGGCGCAGAGCACGTCGCGCACGTTGCCCGCGGTCAGTCGGTCATTCGCCGCCATCATCAAGGCGGCGACACCCGCGACGACCGGTGTTGCTGCGCTGGTACCGCTGAACCCGTCCGCATAGGCCCCGTCGCCGTCGTAAGAACCGTATCCGCCCGGATCCATGTCGGTAGTCAACAACGACGTTGGCGCGCCGATGTCCACGGACGTTCCGAAGCTGCTGTAGCTAGCAAGGTCGTCCGACGACTCGATGGCCGAGACGACGACAAAGGTATTGACTGCGAGCATGCCGTCGCCGTCGATATTGCACGCGCCGTTGCCCGCAGCGAAGGTGACGATGGTACCGAGGCCGTTGCGGCCGCCCTCAGCAATCGCGCCCATGTCCGAGAATACACCGTAGGTGGGGAAGTCGTAGCAGGTCGTGCCGAAGCCCCACGAATTCGAGATGACAGTCGCGCCGTTGTCGACGGCCTCGCCGAATACGTCCAACAACACTTCGAGCGCCGTGTAGCCGCCGATGAGTCGAATCGCGTAGATCTCGGCGTCATAGGCCACACCTGCTACGCCCACACCATTGTTGCCGCGTCCGGCGGCGATTCCAGCGCATGCAGTGCCATGCGGTCCCTCGTCTCCGGTACCGGGCGAGGAATCATCGTCATTGTCCAGGTAGTCGTGCCCGTTGATGACCACGAGGTCGGGGTGATCCACTTGCACGCCGCTATCGACAATGGCGATGCGTTGCCCTGCACCGCCGGTGAATGTCCAAGCGAGCGATGCGTTGATGTCAACGCCCACCGTGCCGCGTTGGCCGGTGTTTTCGAGGTGCCATTGCGATGGGAACCAAGGATCGGTTGGGTCTGCTTGCGTGGTGAGCCGAACCAGCAAGTTGGGGTGCGCCCACCGCACGTCCTCTCTGTCATGAAGTTGGCGCGACAGCGCGAGGTCGTCCACGCCGGTGGCCGGGGTGACTCGGTACACGTCATGTCGAATGTGGAAGATGTCTAACACCTCATCCAGAGCCGCCAGCGCCTCCGGTTGGTCGGTGTTCACTAGAATATGGCCGGTTCTACCTTCGACATGTGGCAGATCGCCGTAGGACACCAACTGGTCGGAATCATTGGGGTAAAAGTCATCGGGAGCGGCGATGGCGATGGCGAGCAGAACAGGAAGCATGGCGTTGGTCTAGCCGATTCAGGGTTGGGCGTGCATGGAGCGAGGTGCGCGGCTAGCGCGGCGCGTGCGAAGCTTGCTGCTCCCGTTTCTGTGTGCGTGCGCGCCTGATGGCCCCCAGGGGTCGGGGTCAGAGGCGTCAGCCGACCCGTTTACGGTCCCTGGCTGTGGCAACGCGGTGCTGGAGCCCAATGAGTGGTGCGACGACGGTGCTCAGAACAGTGACGTCAGCCCGGACGCGTGCCGCACGTCTTGTGTTCAAGCAGCCTGCGGCGACGGCGTTGTGGACGCGGGGGAAAGCTGCGACGACGGGGACGACTGGGGTGGTGATGGCTGTACGCCGCTCTGTGTCTCAGAGACAGGAACGCTTGAGGTAGAGCCGAACGGGGACTTGGCGTCCGCCAATCCGTCGGCGGAGTCGGTGCATGGGGCGCTGACTGCCGGTGATGAGGATTGTTGGAGCGTGGTCGTTCCCGAATGTGGCGCTGTGTCGGCGTCTCAAGCGCTGCCCTGTGTGGGTGGGATGACCCTGGCCTTGGTCGATCCCGCCGGGAATGCGGTTGCGTCAGGCGGACCTGACGCCGATGGCTGTGCCCAACTCGATCCGGTGGATGAACCCGGCGCCCGGTGGATCGCAGCAGGCACATGGGCGGTCTGCGCGAGTCAGCCGATTGAGGCCGAAGTCCGAGCCTATGAACTGAGTTTGAGTTCCGTGGACCCAGTGGCCGCGGGCTTGCCGTCGTCTGGGCCGGATCTCGACCTTGATGGCGTGCCGAACTCCTGTGACACCGATCGTGACGGAGACGGCGTGCCGGACGCGGAAGACAACTGCGTTGACGTGAGCAACGGCCCCAACACGGGCCCACTTGTGCTGTCGGGGAATGGCTACGTGCGTTCATGGCTCGCCAACGGCCCCTACACCACAGGCGTCAGTGATCTCGACTGCCGTCCGTCGTGGGACGCGTTCGTTGGCGAAGATGGATTTCTGGCGCCATCGATCGGAGACGTGGATGGCGAATTTCCGTGGACGGCTGAGTTCCCCGTCGGCGACGTATTTGATTTCTTGCCCAGCTATGGTTTTGTCTACCCGGCGCGTGAGGTGTACGCGTTTGTCTACCTCGACAGTGACGTCACACGCGACGCGACGCTGTCGATCGGGGCCGACGACGGTGTCTTTGCCTGGTGGAACGGCGACCTGGTGCTGAACGTTTCATCGTGTCAGGGGGTCAACGCGGATCAGTTCCAGGCCCCCGTGCAGGTGCTTGCGGGTCCGAATGCCTTGTTGTTCAAGGTGCGCGACCAGGGAGGCGGGTGGGGGCTGATGGCGCACCTGCTGGATGCTGGTGGCGCGCCTCTGACCTCGTTGACGCCGGGCCTGGAATTGGGCGAGGTTTGGATTGCCGACCAATCCGATGGCGACGCAGATGGCGTTGGCGACGTCTGCGACGACAGCCCTTAAACGAAAGCTAAGCCGGCGCGAGCGCCGAAAGGGTGCTCGCGCCGCAGGTCAGCACGGGCGCGAGCCCCAGAAGCCGCGGCCGACCCGCACCCGGGGGAGCGGGATCGGGATCGGGTGCGGGATGAGTAACGTAGAGCGGCTTTCGATCATCGCGCCGCAGGTCAGCACGCTAGACCTTAAACAAGCGCAGCCGTTAGCGATTAGCCGTTAGCTATTAGCCTGGCACCTAGACAATTCGCCGCGGCAGCGTAGTCGAGCGCTTCACCTGAAAGCGCACACCACGTCCAGTCGCGCAGTCCATTGGGAGGGTTCGTTCGAGCTAATCGCTAACGGCTGACAGCTGACAGCTTGTTCGAGGGCTAGATGCAGACGCCGCCGCCATCCGGACCCGTGTGCGGGCAGTGGGTGGCCGGATCCGCGGCGGCCGCGCCGAGGTGGTAGCCGCGGCAGGCGAGCGAGTCGCCTGAGGTGTCCCCGAGCGTGCCGAGCGGCCACATCTCACAGATCGTGATGCAGTTGGCGCCGTCTGGGTACTGCGTCGGGCAGATCACGGTCGCGTTGCCGCAGAATTCCTCGCAGGGGGTGGCACCGGTCATTGCGCCGGTTCCGCCCATGGCGCCGGTTCCGCCCATGGCGCCGGTCCCACCCATTGCGCCAGTTCCGCCGGTTGCGCCGGTTGCGCCCGCGCCGGCCGTAGCACCAGCGCCTCCGGTCGCACCGGTACCCGTGGGGTCGGTGGAATCCGTTGCGGTGTCTTCACCGCAAGCAACAGTGGCAGCTATGGCGAAAGTCGCCAGGATCTTATTCAGGGTCATTGTGTCCTCCATGTACCGCATACTTGCGGGCACCCGTAGTGGATCACGGCGTGGCGTCCGTGTCAAATATGACTGCATTCTCACTCGTCCGTGACAACGCCTGCCGACTCCGCCAAGATTGGGGTATTGTTGGGACCGAGGTACCCGTGCATTGGCTGCTGGCTTGCTCCTTGCCGTCCGGAGGTCCTGCACCAGAAGCGCTGGGAGCGTGGGAAACCACGCTCGACGAGCCGCTTCCGCCGCCGGTCGCGGGTGTGACGCTGGTCGTGGACCCAGTGCTACCGGGGGTGACGTCCGCGCTGACGGCTTCCGGTTTGGGGCCTGGTGACGTCGCTTATTTCTTCATGTCAGGGACGGGACCCGGGGGTGGGCCGTGCCCAGGACTGTTTGGTGGGGCCTGTCTCGGCTTGTTGCCCAAGGTCACGCGGTTGGGATCCGACGTGGCAGACGCGGCCGGGCTCGCGGTCGTCAACGTGGCATTTCCGGCGGGACTCAGCCCCGGCGCGACGTTGTGGTTCCAGGCCGCTGTGCCCATCGTGGGCAACCCGGCTGCATTGAGCCAGACGGTAGAACTCACGGTGGAAGATGGGTGCGAAAACCTGGACACCTGGGACCTCAACCCGACGTGGTTGCGGTCGGAGCTGGCTTCGCGGGTGACCGTCGGCGCAGTCGGGGCCTGCATGGGAGTGGCGCTCGCCCGCCCGATGCTCAATCCGGTCGTTTGGGATGACGGCGACTTCACGCCCGTGGGGTGGTTCGAGGACGGAATCGCCAACGGGCGCAGTTGGGCGAGTTGGGATCAAGTGGGCGTAGATTGCCACCACTTTCAGGTGGCGATTGAGGTTCCGAGCTGCCCCTTCACGTCGGTCGTTTTCAAGAGCCCCTGGTTTGAGGGCATTCCGATTAACGACAACCTCTATGTTTATGTGGGGAGCAAGGAACTTTACCGGGCGGGCACGAGCTACGGCTTTGATTATGGTGGACCGATGGAGGTGGATACGTATTTGATTCCTCAGGTCGAAATCCTGGAAGCGGATTTGGTCCCTGGGACCAACCTGATCGATTTTGTGGTTGAGGAATATGCGTCTTGGGGCGGCCTCGGATTTGTGGAGCCGGAGGTAGTCTTCTGACGAGGCGTCGAAAACAGCGAGAAATAGGATAAATCTAATGGTGAGAAGTGTGTTGGGGGTTATTGGCGGCTCTCTTGCGTGGACGATGGTCTGGCTGGCAAGCGAGACGATTCTTTCGGCCATTTTCCCGGAGGGGTACGGCGTTCATCAGGTTGCGTTCGAAAGGGCTCTTCTTGACGGCGGTGAGTTCACAGCGAACACGGGACTCCTTCGGGCGCGATGATCGAGAGCCGCTCTACGTTACTCCTCCCGCACCCGATCCCGATCCCGATCCCGATCCCGCTCCCCCACCCGACGCGCGGCACCGATGCCGTTCGACCACGAGAAGCTCGACGTGTACGCGGTCGCCCTCGACTTCCTGTTACTCGCGAACGGCGTCGTCGAGGGGTTGCCGCGAGGCCGCTCCCACATCGGTGATCAGCTGTCCCGCGCCTCGCTGTCCATCGTGCTGAACATCGCCTTGGCGAAGGAGCTCCAGAATGATCGGTGAGCCAGCGTACCGAACCGGGAGCGGGACCGGGAGCGGGACCGGGTGCGGGTCGGCCGCGGCTTCCCCTTTGGTATCACGCTATTTTTACTGGGCTGATAATCCCGATGACGGTCATGGGCGGCGGACGGAAAAGCACCTTGGAAAAAAGATAGGAGAACGAACATAGCCGAAAAAAGGGTCTATTCTTCCTTTTCCTCCTCCTCCTTCCAAAGATAGTCCCACCATGCGGTTTCCCCCTTAAGGCGTGAATCAAACCACGCGAGGATGGACCGCGACCACAAATAGCGTCGATCCCGCTCGAGAATCCAATGGTTCTCATCATCAAATCGCAACATTTCGACGTCTCTACCGAGCACCTTGAGCGCAGTGTACATCGAGTCGGATTCCCCGACCGGAACGTTCGTATCGTCGACCCCATGCGTGAGCAGAAGCGGCGTGGCGATTTTGTCGGCCTTGTACAGGGGGCTGTGGCCCACATACAACTCGGGGTTTTTCCACGGGAGCTGTTCTCCGCTCGCCACAGCGCTGTACGTGTGACCCCACCACCCTTCGCCCCAATAGCTGGCGAGATTGCTGATTCCCGCATGCGAGACGGCGGCGCCAAACAGGTCGGTACGAGTCAGCAGCGTCATGGTCAGGAAGCCACCGTACGATGCGCCAATGCAACCGACTTTCTTTGGGTCTGCCCAGGCGTGGTCGGCGAGGAAGGCTTTCGTACCGGCAATCACTTCGTCAGCGGAGGTCGCGCCCCAATCACCCACATGGCGCTGCGCCCATTCGGGACCGAAACCCGTCGCTCCGGAAGGTTGGGGAACATACACAACGTAGCCGTGCGCCGTCCACACGTCGTGCGGGTAACGTCCCCCGAATAGTCTGGAAACTGGGTTGGTACCGCCATAATAGTAAACGATGGTGGGCCATGACTTCCTCGGATCGAAGTCTGCCGGATAATGAATCCGACCGGTCAGTACGTCGCCGTTGGGCAGTGGCACGTCGTAGGATTCTAGACGCCCAAAACGAACTGGCGCCAGCAACTCGGCGTCGGGCTGCCAAAACACGTGGCTCTTGCCCTTCACCGTCAGGCCGACCCTGGGCGGGGCATTCGAACTGGAAGCGACCCACGCGACCATATCGGTTCGGGTTGCTGTGCCCATCGCCATGACGCTGTCGATACCGACGTCGATGGCCGTTGGGGATAGACGTTTTCCGGTCAACGCGTACAGACGAATTCGGTCTCGGTCTTCGGCAAGCAGGACCGCGCCTGAGCCCATATTTTCCATTCCTGTGACCGATGGCGCAAAATCGCGCGTGATCGGTGTGACGGCCCCTTGGTCCCACAAGAAAACCTCTCCGTCGTAGTCGTTGGGGAGGCCGGGCACGCTCTGACCCACAGCATCGAACAGGCTTGCACCGCCACGGATCAACAAACGTCCGTCGGCCAGTATGCGAATATCGTCGAGAAATCCCGCGGAGAACAACGGTGTTCGCACCAAGCTGAACAGGTCGAGGCTCTCCACAGTGGTGCGGCTGTAGGGCCGGACGGCGGTGTCGTGCGCGACCGTTCCGACAATCATTGTCTTGCCGTCAGGGGCGATGTCGTACAAAGAAACCTCGGCGTCGCCACCCGTCAACACCCGCCAGGAACCGTCTCGGGCCACCCACAACAATCGCGCCGGATCCCGGAAATCATCCCACCGATCTGGGGTGCCCTGCAAACGTTTGGCGTCGCGTTTGTCTTCTTTGGCGGGGCGGCCTTGTGTGACGACGAGCCCGGAGCCGTCCGGCAGCCAGCGCGCGGATTCCAGGTGCTCTTGCGTCGTGAGGAGGATCGACGGCCCGGCCAACGGCGTGAACCACAGGTGGTCTTCGTCGCCGGCCTTCGTGAACGACGCCCATCCGGATGCGTCCGGGGCCCAGCTAAATCCTGATTCGCCGCGCACCGTGCGTGTGCGTACGCCGGAAGACGCCTCGAAGACGTCGACCCAGGTTCGAGCCTGCGCGGTATCGGCTGCCGGCGACTTTAGGCCCACGGCGACGTAACGACCGTCCGGGGACGGCTGGACCCATTGGGCGACGGTGGCGTCCAACACGTCGCGCAAACTCGACGTCCGGCTGGGCGACTGGGACGAAGTAAATTGCACGGCGCCGAGGTCGAGGTCGATGGTTGCCGGCGAGACAAGGCCAACGCGCAGGAGGTGCGTGCCGGGCTCCATGACCACGTCGTGGGTCGTCGGCTCAGCGCCGCCCTTTCCGGTCCCCAACTTTTCGTCGTCGAGCCAAACCGCGGACAAGTCCTCACTGGTGACGGCGAGTTTGCCTTCGGCAAAGGAGGCGACGGAGACCCAGGTAACAAGCCAACGAATTCCGTCACCCTGTGTGGCGACAGTTTGCCATTCAGCGCCAAAGGTACCGACAGCAACCCCGGCCGCGGGAGGTTGCCGGGTCGTCGGTGGTACTGCAAGGCGCAGGGGCCCCGCGGGATCGGCGTCGAAGGCAGGAGGCGGCACTGGTGTGGGCCCGAGTTGGAGCCAGTTTGTGACGGGCGCGGCGGCAGCCAGCGAAAGGAACGAGAGCAGCATTGCGGCGCTTTACCGCGTCGGGATCGCGCGTGGCGCGCACCGTTGTGCGATACCTTGCGAACAAGGGGGTGCTGTTGGCGGGGGACGTAGCGAACCGATGGGGGCTTGGATGCGGCGTCGCCGTCATCGCGCTCGGGGTTGGCCTGGGCGTAGCGGGCGGTGTGCTCGCGATGCGGGCAGCGGAAACGCGCGCCTTGGCGGAATCGGCCGCGCTTGAGGAAGCCACAAAGATGGCCGAACCGGCATTGACCAACCTGCGTCAAGCTGATACCGAGTGGGATGTGGATCGCACGATGCGTGTGATTCACGCCATGGATGGTGCGCTGCGCGAGGGGACCTCCCTCCGCGACTATCTAGACCGATTGGCAGGCATGGACCTTCGCGACGTCCATCCGGCCGTGCTGAAGTCGCGCGAGCAAATGCTGGACGTGATGCTCCGTTTGTATGCACGCCAGACCGAGGCCGATGCTCGCCAGGAGATGTGGGACACGACCTCGGAAATGGTGTTGGCGACACTTTCTGTGGTGAAGGTGTCCGGAAGCATTGGAATTGGCGACCCGAACGGCGCCGTCAGTGTGGATCGGGAACAGGCACAACAATTGCTCCGCGATTGGAGAGAGGACCGAGAGATTCGAAGCGAGATCGTGTCGGACATCGCGGCACTGGAGGTGGAGCTGCTCGATGCAGTGTCTGCGTCTGCGCAGTCCCAACACACCGTGCTCCGCGCCTGGGACGAGTTGTCGTTGGTTCGGGACCGCGCTTGGTTGTCGGCGAGCGCGGGCGACTGGGACGGAGCGTTGGCGGCGGCGCGGGTGGCGATCGAAAAAGCTCCGCGCGAACGCGAAGCGCATTTAATTGCGGCGTGGGCGCTCATTGAGCGGGGGGATCCCGAGTCACTCAGTGCGGTGGGGCCGCTGCTCGACGCCTATGTGTCCGAACACCCGGACAGCTCGGCGCCCGCCTTGCTTCTGACGGGTGTAGCGGCGTCGAAACGAGGGGATTCACAGGGTGCCCGACGCGCATTGGAGCAGGCGGCTGCCTACTTCCCGAGGCAAGCTGCCGCTCTTGGGGATCTGGTCGATCCCTATCAACAACGCGCTTGGCTGCGGCAATCTCGGGAAGGCAGCCACATTGTGGAACAGTACACGGCCACGATGTTGGGGGCAGGGTTCTTCAGCCCCGATTTGCACCTTGCACAACTGGCTTTTGCGCGGGGAGATGCGACGGATGGGCGGAAAAAGGTATTGGACCATTTTGCGCGCAGAAGGGCGCAGGGGCAATGGGATTTCATCCTGTCGGACCTTGCATTTTGTGAAAAACTGCTCGGCGCAGATTGGCGAGAGATGTTTCCCGAAGACGCTTGGCTAGACCTTGAGGTCAACCCACCGTTGGTCGGGGACGGGTTGAAACTCGCGGTGGTCAATCGAGGCGCCCTCACCTTGCACAATGCCACGTTAATCCTGGCGGTGCATTTCACGGATACGTTTCCTGGGGATTACGTGGGCCTGCGGGTTCCGGAAACTGCGCCTTCCTTGCCCGCAGGAGACCGAACTTCTTATGGCAACTTTGTCATCGCGGTGAAAGACGGCGCGCGGACGCGTACGGAATCCGATGTCGTCGAAGTTCGCGCGGTCGTCGTTTCCGACGAGGCGGTGTTGTGGGTCGATACCGAGCCCTTCAAGGTCGCGGAAGCCGAAGCGTTTGTTCAACAGCGGGCAGCACGCTTGGCGCGGGAGTCGCGAGAGGTCGCAGGCTCGCCCGTCCCGCCAGCGCGGTCGCTCGGCAATGACCTCGCCGCTCGCGCCGAAACCCTCTTCACGGACCTCAAAGGCGCGGGCACCCTACGGGTGGTGGAGGGCTACGCGTTCAATGATGTGGTGATCGAGTTGCCGCGTCTGATCGCATTCTTGCGTCCGGTGTTTCGCCTGGAACAGGAGGGCCAAGAGCCGATGTCCGCGGCCAAGAACGCCATCCGAGATGACATCATTGAGCTGACCTTTGAACGGGTCAAAAACGTGGACGACGGAGCCGCCCGTCGTCCGTTGACACTGCATGTGCTGTCGGGTTGGGGAGAAACGCGGTTGACCTGGGTGGCGGAGGGGCAGAGTTGGGTCCGGGTCCCCACAATGGGCCCGCCTTGACCGTCGTGGCGGAACGGGACAAAGGCGCTTGTCGCGCATGGCGCGATGGAGGTCGGCGTGAAGCGATTGCTGTTGGCCCTGTGCATCCCGTTCGCGTTTGCCGGCATGTGTTCCGGCTACATTCCAGGCATGGACGAGGAGAAAGAAGTCATCATCGTCCCCGTTCCGGAAGATGATGTCGACGAAGAGGCTTGGTGTTGCGAGTATAAGGACGAAGCTGGGTCGAAGAAATTCGCGCTCGTCGAAGGTGCCGCCGAGTGCAACGACAAGTTTGGAGGCGACAAGGAGGGGCGCTGGGTCAGCGGCCCGGATTGCCTGCCCTGCTGCTGCAAGTCCGCCAACAACGCAGAGGATCCGGCTGCTGGCTCGAATTTCGAGCTGACCACGCCGACCTCCTGCGCGGGCGTCGGTGAGTGCACGGCGGAAGAAAATGCGTGCGAAGAGAAGAAGAATCGCGACGGCGTGAACCGTGATGGCCGCCCGCGTCCGAAGCCGGCACCCCGTCGCGAGTTCACGCGCCCAACGAGCGGTAGCTGATCTCTGTCGCTCGTCGTCGGTGATGTGCATGGGTGTGCGGACGAGTTGGAAACACTCGTCCGGCATGCCCGGGTGTCAGACGTCGTATTGGTCGGGGATCTGTTCACCAAGGGACCAGACCCAGCTGGCGTCTGGGCAATGGTGCGAGATCGCGGCTGGCGTGCTGTTCTCGGAAACCACGACGAGCGCCTGATCGACATCGTGGATGGCCGCCGTCAGGGTGACAACGCTGGTGAGCGCTGCGTTGCCATCCTCAACGCCTTCGACTCCGGTTGGTTGGAATGGGTGCGCGCGCTGCCTCGGTGGTTGGAACTGGGCGAAACGCTGGTTGTTCATGCTGCGGTGCATCCGTCAGGTGACCCAGACCAGACAGCGCCACGCACGTTCACCCACCTGCGCCGGTGGCCATCCGACGCACGACGCGACGTTCGATGGACGGAAGTCTATACGGGGGAGCGTCCGGTCGTCTTTGGCCACGATGCTGTTCGTGGGCGCTTCGAGCGGTGGCGAAACGGCCGTCGGCACCTCGTTGGGCTGGACAGCGGGTGCTGTTACGGCGGCCATTTGACCGGGTACGTGGTCGGCGAGGACCGTTTTGTGTCCACCGCCGCGCTGCGGGTCTACAAAGAGATGCGTGAACCTTAAGGGCCCGCGCGGACACGGTCGTCCTTGCGGCACGCCATGCAATAGAGTGTCGGCAGAGGTGTGGATGCCAATTCTGTGGCTCCTCGCGTGTGATTCAGTGGGCGGCGCTGTCTTTGGGGAGACGGGCACCGCGCCCGTGTCGGAGTCCGACACGACGGGCACAACCGACACCCCGACGCCGCCTCAGTTGCAGGAGACAGCAGACCCGACTGACCCGAGCCCAACGGAGACCGACCCCCCGGACACGACGCTGGGGACGGCCGATACGACAGAGACAGGCCTGCCCTCGGACACGGGTGTTGGGTCGTCGTGCGTGACTTGGGCCCCCATTCCGGAACTGTTGGGCACGCTTGCCGCGCCGGACGTCCAGGAGGCGAGTGGCCTCGTCATCAGCAGCAAGAATGCCGGCGTGATGTGGATCCATGACGATCGAAACGACGATCCGGACGATCGCGCGCGGGTCTTCGCCCTCGGCATCGATGGCGCGGACCTCGGCACGTATTGGCTTGACGGCGTGGAAAACTACGATTTCGAGGCGATGACGACGGGAATTGGAAACGACGGAAAACCTTGGCTGTATATAGGGGACGTTGGGGACAATGATCGCGAACGGCTGGACGTCGCAATTGTGGGATTCCCGGAGCCGACCGTCAACGTGGCGCTCGGCGACCCGGGAGATCAATATATCGTAGGTGCGGAAGTGTACCGCGCGACCTGGCCTACGGTTCCGCCGTCCAATTGTGAGGCGGTGGGGATGGACCCTCGCACCGGAGATTTCTGGTTGTTGACGAAGTCGGGGCAAGGATTCGCAACGTTGAATCGTTACCCGATGCCCTTCCGGGTGGACGAAACCGTCGAGTTGGAAGAGCTTCTCGACGTCACGTACTACGGCCCCCCCAATCCAGCCCTGACCGATATGGCCTTCTCTCAGGATGGAAGCATCGTGGTCGCGCGGACGTATACGCAGACGCTTTCGTGGGTGCGTGGCCCGGACGACGACGTGGTGGAGGCACTCTCACGCGAACCCTGCGTGGGCGAGTTGCCGGCGCAGAACCTCGGTGAAACGATTGCGTTTGACATCGATGGTCGCTCTCTGTTCACGGTCTCGGAGGGCGCCGGGGCTGCGGTGCTCAGGTTGGCGATGGAATGACAGAGTTGTGGCCGCAGATCGGCGATCGACGAGGTACAATGTGTGCATGACGACGATACTGTGGCTTAGCAGCTGTGCGGTGGACCCTGGGGTTGGTGCGCCGGAGCCGAATCCGCCGATAGGTGAGGAAAACCGGGTCCCTGTGCGAAGCCCTGTCGTGGTGCACGAATCCGTACCCTCTCAGGGTGACGAACCGGCGGATTGGCTGTTCGCCAATGACATCGTGCACACGATCGATATTACGGTGTCGGATGCGTCCTACACGGCGCTCGACAACAATCCGTTCGAGTACACGGGCGCCAGTCTCACCATCGACGGTCTCGATGTTCCCGAAGTCGGGATTCGGCTTCGGGGAGCCATTGGCAGCTTCCGTGAGATCTGGGACAAACCAAAATTCAAGGTCGAATTCGACTGGTCGGTTCCCGGGAGGGACTTTTTTGGCCTGGAAGAACTGGCGCTCAACAACAGCGTAGCGGATTGCTCCTACCTCAAGGAGGCTGTGGCTTATCGGATTTTCGAAGAAGCGGGAATTCCGCGCCCGCGCCTGTCTTTCGCCCGTGTGACGTTGAATGGGATCGATTACGGGCTCTATCAGGTCGTCGAATCCGAAGACGAGAACTTTTTGGCGCGCGTGAAGGAGGATCCCACCGGGAATTTCTACGACGGGAAATACATCTGGTTCGGCGGGTGGTCCTACACACTGATCGATTTTGATCCCAGCGTTCAGGATCTGTACAAACTCGAAGAAGGTCTGGACGTGGCGCACGCCGACGTGCATGCGGTCACAGACGCCGTCGTGGCGGGTCAGTTCACACCGGATTTCTTGCCGCTGACAGACCCGGTGGTGGATTGGGACCAGTGGCATATGGTGCTCGCCGTAGAGGAGTTTATTGGACATAACGACGGCTATGCGCTGAATCAGAATAACTATCGCGTGTACTTTGATCCTGAGGACGGCAAGGCGGAAATGTTTCCGTGGGACTTGGATAACACTTTCCTTGAGGATTACTGGTGGGGCATGAGTTGGTTGCTGCCACGAGGAAAACTCGCTGCGGCCTGTTGGGCCGATCCGGATTGTTGGCAGGACCATGCTGTTGTGGTGGACGATCTGCTCACCCGAATGGAATCGCTTGATGTGGAGAGCTACGTTGCTGAACTCCACGCCCTGACCTACGAGGACGCGATGAGCGACCCGAAGCTACCCACTTGTGCCGCCTACGTGGAGGTCAATCGAACGGCCATTCTGACTTGGGTCGATAGCCGCCCGGCTGATCTCATCGGTCATTGGGACCTGTGAAACGCTTCGCAGTTGCCTGGATTGTCCTGATCGCCGCCTGTCGGGTGGGCGACGAGCCGTCGCCAGTTGTGGAGACGGACCCTTCGGAAACAGCCGGGTCGGAATCGGATTCGCCAGGCACCGACGCCTCAGACAGCGGCACGCCCCCGACGGAATCCGAGCCAGTGGATACGAGTGAAGTAGAAACGGTACCCTGGGCCGATTACAGCGCCGAGTTGGATGCGCTGTGCGTCAACGAATTCATGCCGGGGAATGCATTTTCATTCGACTTTGAGGGCATGTATTGGGATTGGATTGAGATCCACAATCAGGATTCTGTGGCCATCACGCTGGATGGCTGGTCCCTTTCCGATGACGAAGCGTCACCCAATGCTTTCGTATTTCCGACAGGGACTCAGATCGAGGCGGGGGCCTATGTATTGTGGCACGCCTCGGGTGACGTCGCCTTGGGTCCCAATCACCTGCCTTTCAGTCTCGATCAAGACGGCGAACAAGTAGCTTTGTTCGCTCCGAATCTCGACGGCGAGGTGGTGACATTCGAGGCCGTCACCGACGACGTGGCGGCGCACCGAAGCACAGATTGTTGCGTCGATTGTTGGGTGACCGCTTGGGCGGGCACCCCGGGCTCGAGCAACAATCCCTAGATCGACCGCGGACCCCTCCGGGCAGCAAACCCGAACGATCGCCCGCGGATGCGCGTCCTGGTGGCGCGGACATGCAAGCGGCGACCGACCTCGCCACTAGGCCTCGAACAAGCTGTCAGCTGTCAGCCGTTAGCGGTTAGCTCGAACGAACCGTCCCAATGGACTGCGCGACTGGACGTGGTGTGCGCTTTCAGGTGAAGCGCTCGACTACGCTGCCGCGGCGAAGTGTCTAGGTGCCAGGCTAATAGCTA
>CAMASI010000103.1 GCA_945861065.1 Klebsiella pneumoniae
CGCTCGCCGCGTCCAACACTACGGCGGAGACATCGTTCTCGTGCATGCGTCCGCGTCCTCCATCGCCGGTCGCCAGCGTATCCAGGTTCGAGTGGATCGCGCAGAGAGCGCCGAGAGCGCAGAGATGTCGCGACGGGTAGCGAGGCGGCACGCTCGTGCTTGTCAGCTCGCCTCGAGATCGGCGCAGGTCAGGTCGAGGGAGCCGTCAAGCACGTCGTCGCCAAGCGCTGCGACCAGGGAGGAATGCGCTGGATGCGCAGACGGGCTCACGCCGTCATCCAGCTACACTGCGTCGACGTGAACCTCCAATGGAAGCCGTTCGTGCTGCGCGCACTCGACCGGATGCGCGCCGCCGCGCGAGGCACCGGGCGCCCATCGCGCCTCCGGCCAAACATACCGGCGCAACTGCCTTCTCCGCGACGTGCCGCTTGACGGAGGCCGATCTGCACCCAGCTTGGATGGACCCCCCCGCGCGTTACAAGACCGGTTGGACCTGCGTACCCGCAGGCGGCTCGGTCGATATTCCGATCGCTGTCCCTGGGGGGTCAGCCAGTCTTTCCGGAGATGAGGACTTCATCAAGGCAACCCTGTGGTGGTACGATCGCAGGGTCGATGATGGCGGACCGCGCGACCTCATCGACATGTGGCTGCATGAGCGCCAGCCTGGCGGCGTCTGGGCGACGGTGGCGTCCTCGACCGCGCCCGACAACCGGCAGCGCATCCACTTTGAGCAGCCCGGCCCGTACGAGTTCCGGCTGCGGCTCCAGGGGACGCTGATCACGTCACCCAGCGGCGAGGGCTGCGGTCCCTTCTCCCACAAGGCGTACTTCGCCCTGCTCGCAGAGGACAACGACCGCGAATTCGCGGAGCGCCCATTGATGTCCGGAACCGTGAGGCCGGAGTGATTCCCTTCGTTCTCGTTTTCGCGGCCTGCGGGCCCGAGCCCGAGCCCGAGCCGGTGCCTGAGGTCACGTCCTCGACGACGGACTGCCCCGATATCGTCGACGGTACCGTTCCAATCGAACTGAGGTACTGGGACCCAACTTCGGGAGAACTCTGCGACCACCGTGCGACCCTCGACCTTCCTGCCGAATACTGGTACGACTACGCCTGTGGTGAATCCCACGGTTGCGGTCTCGATCTGGAGGCCATGTTCGTGTCGTCGGACGGGTTCTGCGTGGCGCTGGCACAGTCGTGCATTGATCCGTTCGCCGGCTTCGCGAAGGACCCGTGGACCAGAGGGACGTGCGAGACGGTGCCCGAGTGCTGCACCTACACGGGCTACACCTATTTCGGCGACCTCATGCCCGAATGCGCGTAGCCAAGGGGTGGATCTGAACCTGAACGACCGCGCCCTGGCCGGCCGTGCGGTCCATCCGCGTTCGTACGCCAGAAGCGAACAATGAACCGCCAAGGCGCCAAGAGTCTGCCGCTCCGCCAATGACGGCGCAACGCTACGAGCAGCAGCGGGTCCAGCATGACCTCGCGGTTCTTGCCGCCCTTGCCGTGCACGACGCGCACAAGCCCGCTCCGGGAATCGATATGCTCGACCCGAAGCGGTGCCACCTCCATGCGACGCAGCCCGCAACCATAGGCCGTTGCGAAGAACGTGCGCCAGTACGGAGACCTCGCCGCAAGGATCACGCGCCGCACCTCGTCTCGCGTCATCACGTCGGGGCGAACCCGCGGAATGCGCGGCCATGGGATCGACGCGACTACCTCCGGTCGACGGAGCGTCACGCGGTACAGGAACTTCAGCGCCGCGACGAGCTGCACGTAGTAGCCGGCAGACAGCTTTCGCGTCTCGACAAGGAAGAGCAGGAACTTACGGACGTCTGCCTTGCCCAATGCGTCGGGCGCCAACATGAAGAACTTGACGAACGCCTTCGCGCGGTTGATGTAGCTCTTACGGGTGGACTTCGAGCGGCCGGCCAGTACAAGGTCGGCGTCGAATCGGTCACGCAAATGGCCCACGGCGATCTCCGACGGCGACCCTTGGATGTTGTGGCCACCGTCGGGGCCCGAGGTCTCCCGTCTGCCTTCGAACCACCGCCGGCGGCCAGCACACCATCGCCAGACCGCCTCGTCCCTGCTGCGTCGGCCGACTCAGATCACGCTGGAAACATCGAAAGGTCGGCCGACGCAACCGGGGACCGGCCACGCCCGCGTCACGGGACCACCGCGTAGCGGTTTCGTCCAAGGCTACGGCTTTTTTTAAGATTTCGCGCTCCATTTTCAGGACCCTGTTCTCCCTACGGAGGCGGTCGAATACTTCACGCTCGGTCGCAGACAGCGGCGCCGGCGGTCGGGGCCCACCGCGCCTGGCATCTGCAACCCAGCGGCCGATCATGGAACCCGAGATGCCGAGATCCTTCGCAACCTGGGCCGGGCTGCGGCCCTCGCTCGTGACAAGTTTCGCCGCCGCGGCCTTGAACTCGGGCGAGTACGTCTGGGGTGTCCTGCCCTTCTTGGGTGGACTGGGGTCGTTCGGTTTGGACATGAGGAACTCTACCTCTTTGGAAGTGTCCACGGTCGCGGATCAAGCCCAGACGCCCACACTTGCCTATTCGTGGACGGCGAGCCGCGGCGAACCATGCAACTCGCCGGCGACCTTTTTGAGGATCGCGCGCCCTACCACTGGGACGGCGACTTGGCGGATTTTGGCGCGTTGATGGACTCGGTATTTGTGGCGACCTTGTTGGGCACGGAGCCCAGCGCGGGGAGGCCGAAGCGCTGCTGGACTGGCTGAGCGAGATTGAGCCCGTTCGAGTGGCCTCGCTCGGCGACGTAGTTTCTGCCAAGGCCCTGTTCCGTGAACTAGCCTGCCTCGCCTGCCACACGGGCGACGTGTTCACGGACAAGCCCAGCGGGCTGCAGGCGAGCGCGTAGCAGACCGGCATTTCCCCGAAGCTTGCTAGATCGGGAACATCTCTATGGGCGTCGACCACGGAACCCACGTCTCGGTGGCGGCATCAAAAAGCGTCCAGCCCGCTCCGCCGAACGCCAACGACGCGGCCAACGCTTCGGGCCCCGTGTACCGTACGTAGAACGCGATGAGGCCTCCCTCCGGCACCAGCAGAACCGGCAACTCCGGTGGAAAACCGTCCCACTGGCTGTCTTCGTCCAGATCAATATACGCGATTGGCGCATAGACGCCGAAAAGCGCACCAGGAATAGCGCCATCGCCGAGATCGGCAAACAGGTGTTCGTCTGGCGGAATCGCCGTAGGGAGCAGGACGACCTGCGGCGCGGGAGATCGCAAGAACGTCGCAGACGTCAGCGTGGGGTCGTCCACCGGGGTTTCCGTTGCCAAGTCCCCCAAAGAATACAAATCGACGCGATGGTCTCCCGGAGCCGGCCCGGGCAGCGCCGCGAGCTGCAGCGTCACATTCTCCGTGCCCGACCGGGGGAGCAAGTTCGCCTCGAGCGCCCATCCAGCTAGGTCGGTATCGATCGGACTTCCGATGGTAGCGCCACTCAAAGCGTCCACAACCACGAAATTCCAGCCGAGGCCGATTCCCTCGTCCACGAAGTCGGAAGGCAACACGCCGCCGACCCAGGCCACAAGGTCCAACGTTGAAGAAACCCAAGTGTCGGTCGGATCCTGCTGGCCATTCCCATCCTCATCCACCCACGCCACTCCGGCCAGCGTGACTAAATTCGTGTCTGGATATTCCGGATCGACATACACGGCCTCAGAAGGCGGTTCGAGCGGCACATCAATCTCGAAGGAAACGGAGCCGCCTACACCGAAGGGGGCCGGCGTGCTCGTCGCGATGACCTCACCCCAGGTCAACACATCACCCGACACAATCAGCGTTTGAACCGCCACTGTGACGTTCCCTGCCACCGTGGACAAACCTGCGGGTGCCACCAGCGTCCCAGAGACCTGAAAGCTCGGTGGGGGAAGCGGACCCGTATCAATTGGGGTCGCAGTTTCGGACGAATCCCCGGTTTCCTCGATCGTGACGGTGCCCGTGTCCGGGGTTGTTGGAAGCTCGGTGTCCGCAGTCCCGGTTGAATCCGATTCGGCAACCTTCACCGACGTCGGCCCACAGGCCAACCAAAACAAAACGCTCATACGAACTCCTACAGGTCGTCCACGATGACTGGGGCATCAAAGGGAATGAGGTCCACGCCACCCCCTGTCGCGTTGGCGAACTGCGTCCACCCCGCGCCATCAAATTGGGGCGCAAACAGCCACGCATTCAGCGACGTAAACTTGAACATCCCGAAATGCAGATCGGCCGAACTGGATGCCAAGCGCACGTCAATGCCCGTCTCCCAGGAGGAATCGCTATCCGTATCGATGTAGGCGATCACCTGATATTGTGCCACGCTCGTCGAAGTAAACGTTTCTGGAATGAAATGGTCCGCCGGCGGATCAGGAAGCGTGAAATCGATTTTCTGGTCAGCAATACCGGCCGTCAAGGGCAACGAAACCAATGTCGCTACGGCCACCGGGTACCCAAAGGCCACGGCATTCAAGGAAAAAACATCCAGGCGTAGCTCGCCCGCGGGAGGCGCATCGAAGGCCGGACTTACGACGACATGCAACCCGTTTCCGGTGGCCTTCGGCAAGAGATTTCCGGCAACCGTGACCGCGTGGTCCCCCGTAAGGTGGGTGACAACTTGACTGCTGTCCAGGCCGATTTCCAGGAAATTCCAACCCACGTCGAAGCCGGCGTCCGTAAGCGCCGTAGGCATCGTACCCTCATAGTAGACCAAGTGATTGAGCGACGTCGCCATCAAGTCGTCAGCCGGGCCCGGTTCTCCGTCCCCCGTCTTTTCCACCCAGGCAACCGGAAGAAAACGGGCGATTAGCACACCGGGATAAAGCGGATCCTCAAGCAAGTAGTTCGCAGGAGGAACATCGGGCATCCCGAAGTCGAACGTCGCCGGCAACGAGGAGCCAACCGTATGCCGCTTCCAGGTCAGGTTGTAATCGGTGTTGGAGATGCTTCCGGTCCATTCGATGTCTACGAGGCCGACCGAGATCTCCCCGCCCCAGTGCTGGTGTTGGGCGTCCACGACGACTTCGCCCGTCAAATGCCACGTCGGCGTCGTGACCGTTGTGTCCGTCCCCGGGTCGGTGTCCGAATCGGAGTCCGAATCCGTGTCGGTATCGGCATCGCCGCCGCCGCCGCCACCCCCGCCAGGCCCAACTTCTGTGCTGGTATCTGCCCCCAGCCCCTTGGTGTCGTCCCCAGAACAGCCCAGAACGAGTCCAAACATCAGGCATCGTCCCATCGTGTCACCCCGACTTGCGCAGGCCACCCTAACGCGGCACGGATGCGTCGAGGCTGCCTTGATCCTCCTGTCTCTTGTCGCTTCTTTAGCGTCTGCCCTGGACTCAACGCCCTCCCCGCCTCCGCCCGAGGTCCCGTCAGTAGGCGGATCCACCGAGCCGGCGGACACGGAAATCGTCGTATACGGCGACCTGTTCTCCCGATGGGACGAAACCCGGTGGCTTGTGAAAACGGAGATGGTGCTGCCTTACGAGATGCGGCTCCAGAGAGACGTGAACAACGAGTTCGACACTTCTGGGCTCCAGGTCCACGCAGTGCTGGTTTGTGACAAGGACATCAAGTTGGGGCGCCACCGGTGGCAAGTGAACTGCCGGATCGAGGACATCGCTGTAGTGGCCACCGTCGGCGAGCGACCTGACCTGTCGGAGCGGCGTCTCGAGATCGCGCAATCGGTCCTGGACGAGATCGATGACAAGCTCACAGGCGCCGCGCTTCAGCTACAAGTCGATGATCGCGGTCAGGTTGTGTCCGTGGACCTCGAGGGTGTCGTCGGATCAGGCGGAAGGATCGAAGAGAACAAGGAGACGATGACGTCCATTTTGAGCCGGGTCACCTCGGGATTCGATTTGCGCCTGCGCCCGGGGAACCAACTTCACGAAGGCAAGTGGTCCGAGTACGACGTTGCCTTGATGAAAATGCCTCTTCCATCCGGGTACCAGCCAACAGTTGGCTCCAACGTCGTGGTGCACTACCTCAACCGATTCCGCGGCAACACCATCGTGCAAAGCATCGGTCACGGGCTCATCGACGCCCAGGAGAGCATCGGGTCCCAGTTCGAGACCAACTTGATCGGCGTGTCGCTCTTTGACTACGACGAGGGCTACATGACCGAGCGTGTGTGGGCGCTCAGCGGCGAATCCACCGCCGGCACGATGTTTTCCAAAGGCGTGTATTGGAATGCCGGCCGAATCCAGATGTTGGGCAAGGACGATCACCCGGACCTGGGACCCACGCGGTTGGTCGCTCCGCGAGGGGAGCACCGATCAGAGCTGCCCGATTGGACCCCTATCGATCCGTAGCCCCTACAGTTCATTTGGCCTGGGCCGAAGATCAAAGTGGACGTCGGACGGTCGAGTGCGTAAATTGAAACCGACCAGCCGGTAGGAATAGGAGTCCGCCATGTGGTTCGCTTGGTTCGACCTGCTTCGGGACGCTGTGATGCACGGCGATGCTTCGCTTGGCCACGCGCTGCTTGCCGCGACCGCGCTGCCGCTCGCCGCTGTCATTGTGCGTACACCTGCCGGTGACCTCAACGCGGATGAGGTTGTGGACTATGCAACGCTCATGGTGGACCTCGGCCAGAAGCACAACGCCGAGGCGCTGTTGAGCGCGTTGGCCACGTCGACCGCCGCCGCCAGGTAGACGGTTCGGCAGCGCCGCCCTAGGGCGCAACCCATCGGGTAACGATGGCCTGACGCACTGCTTCGTCGCTGACCGACTCCCACATCCGGTCACAGCTTGCGAACTCAACGACGATCACCTCCGACTCCGGTGGCACACGCCAGGGCGCCTCCGGAACGACCAACGTCACCTGCCCTAGCCATGGGACAAGTTGAGTCGCCGACGCCCCAGGCGCGTTGACGAGCACGACGCCTACGCAACCCCCGTCGCGATGCGCCAACAACAGGCCCACCGACAGCGCCTTGCATCCAACGACCGGGCAACTGCGCTCTGGGAAGCCGCGCCTTTCCACCTCAGGCGCCCCTGGAATGGACTCGGCGATTCTGCTGAGTTGGTCTTGGGCCTTTCGGGCCAGCGCATGGGTCTGCGCATCCTCGGTATCCGGGACAACCCGCGGATAAAGGACGACAATTCCTCCCTTGTTTCCCCGAGAACGGCTGATCTCGTCGCCGTCATTGGCCCAGCCCCATGCGAGCAGCATCAGAACTAGCGTCATCCTGGCCCCCCCGGGTCCATCAATCTGAATTCTACGCGCCGGTTGGCCTCGCGCCCAGCGGCACTCTCCTCAGATGCTATCGGAACTGTCTCGCCAAAGCCCCGCGCTTCGAGCCGTGCCGCCGGCACACCCCGTCGCACCAGGTACACAACCACGGACTGGGCGCGTTGCAAGGACAGGCGGCTGTTCACCTCCGCGTCGCCAGAGCCGTCCGTGTGCCCGCCTACAACCACGCGACCCACCGCAGGATTGGCCAGGATCGCCACGGCCACGGCGTCCAACAAGTCGAAGCTCACCGGCCTGATCACGGAGCGTCCCGGTTCGAAGAAAACCTTTTCGTCGAGGCGCAACTGGTCCCCTTCTACGACGACGCGTGAGGGTGTGAGCACAACCCTCACAGAGACCCTCATTCCGGCGATCGCCTCAACCTCCGCGGTTCCGACCCCTGCGCCAGTTGCATCGACCAGTACAGTGTGTGAGCCCGCTCCCACGTCCACCGTCAGCGTGCCATCCAGCGCCACATCCATCTCTCCCGACGGCACACAATCAGTCTGTGAGGCCCAACGCACATGCGCGCCAGACACCGGGCGACCCAGTGAATCCACGACCTCTACCAACACACGGGCGTCGCCCTTGAGAGCGAGAGGCACAGTGGTGTCGCGTGTGCCCTCCAACGCGACGACATCCAGTTGCCCCACCAGGCAGCCTGCATCGAAGTCGAGGTGCACGGCCGTTCCCGGCGCAACGTCCAGGTCCAGGCCGTCGATAGGCATCGACAAACGGCGTGTGCCCGTGTTGTCCACCGCCGTCACCGTGGCAGACCTCGGCTCGTTGCGCCAGGTGGCGCCCAGGTGCAAACGACCCAGCACATCCGGACAGCCATCGTCGTCCATCCATCCATTGATCGTCTCCACCTGCGTGGGGCACCGATCGGCCACCCTGAGGTCGGTCACCGCGTCCACATCTCGCTCTTCCTCCGCCACACGACCGACCGCGCCACCGAAGAAAACGCGAATCGGGCTGGCCCCCGCGCCGGGCAACAGGCCTGCGCCTAGACCCGCGACAACCATGCCCGCCGACGTCCTGAAGCGCGCCGACACGAGCCCTTCCGCCGGAGTCGCCGCCCGGGCCACCTGATTGCCAAGGAATGGAACCGCGATCCGCGCTTCCAAGGAAACGCCCACGTTTGGCTCCGGAAGAAAGCCGACCGCGAAGCCGCTGACCCAGGCGTCGTCTCCGGCGAGATTGGTCGCTGTCGATTTTGGGTCGAATTGGAGCCCAGTCTCGCCAGTCAACACGACGACGTCGTCCGACCACGTCGCTGCAAGCCCGCCACCACCGCCCACCGCAGTCCGCCCCAACCACCGAAACGACTCCCCCGTCGGCAGGTCCGCCCAGCCGACAGCGGCGAGATTGGGCTCGCCCACGCCGCCCTCGAAAATCAACCCGACGAGGCGGGCCCTCAAGTCCGCAAGCGCCGGAGGCAACGCTGCCCCCTTCCCGTTCGTGGAAACAAGGATGACGGGGAGGACCGCGTCTACGCGCAATCGTTCGTGAGGCACGGCCGATACCGAGAGGTCCAGTGCGGTGAAGTTGCCCAATACGACCCGTTCGATGTCGCTGCCGAACTCCGGGTCCTCATGTACGACGAGCGGAGCGTTGGCGTACTCGAACATCACCCCGACCGCGAGATCGCCGCCCTCGGCGGAATCGGGTCGCACTACAAGGATAGGATCGGCCCGATCCGGCTCCATCACGGCGGGAACAAAGCCGTGGGCGTCAATTCCCCCGTCTTGGGCCCAAGCGATCGCGCACCACCACACGGCAGCCTCCCATTGTTCTTGGCCTCCTGCCGCCCAAGGCGCAAGGCCCCGGATAGCGGAGACCACCGATGTGGCTCCTCCTCGCAAGCGCGGCAAGCGCGTCCCCGGACACCCGGCGCACGCCCGTGGTGGACGCCGTGGAACGCGCTACGCCCGCCGTTGTCACGATTGCTACCGTAGTTCAGACCCAAAACCCGTTCTCGTTCGGCGGTTCTACGCGCGCATCCTCCGCAGGCAGCGGCGTCATTGTGGACAAATCAGGGGTCGTGCTCACCAATGCCCACGTGGTCTTGGGCGCTGAAACCATTCGGGTACATTTGAGCAACCCAGACCGAGACTTCGTCGCCGTTCCAATGGCCATCGAACCCGAACTCGACCTCGCCGTCTTGCGCTTGGAAGGCGCGTCGGATCTCCCAGTGATTGCGATGGGAGACAGCGACAACATCCTGCTCGGTGAAACTGCAATCGCGATTGGAAATCCCTATGGATTGGGACTGACGGTATCGACAGGTGTCATCGGATCGATTCGCCGTGATGTGGAAGTGCAACCTGGACTATGGCAGGCCTACATTCAGACAGACGCCGCGATCAATCCCGGCAATTCCGGCGGCGCGCTGGTCAATCTGGACGGAGACCTCATTGGAATCAACACGGCTATTCGGGCGGATGCCGAAGGGATCGGTTTCGCCATCCCCGTCAATCGGGCCCGAAAAGTGGTGGATGACGTGCTTTCTTACGGTGCCTTACGCGCACCGTGGCTAGGGTTGGACGCCACCGATGTTTCTCCGCGTCGGCTTGCGGGCACGCCCTGGCCCAAGGGTGCCGTGTTGGTCGACGATGTCCATCCAGGTGGGCCCGCGCAACGATCGGGACTTCAGTCCGGCGACCTCGTCGTGGCGGCCGATGGCAGGCCGGTGGCGTCGCGAGCCGACCTCGGCAGTTTTCTCGCAGACCGGGCACCCGGCGTTCCTGTGCTCTTGTCGGCCTTCCGGAACAGCCAACCAATTGAATTCACCGTGAAGACCGAAGCGGTGCCTCCCCATATTGGGCGCTATGTTCTAGAGAAGTTGTGGCAGATCGAGGTCGCACCCGTCGACGGGATCCTGATGGCGACAACGGCTTCGGGCACCGGGGCCTGGACGGCTATCGGCCTTCGTTTGGGGGACCAACTGCGGGCGGTCGACGGTACGCCTGTGCTGAACAAAGCCGACGTCGAAGCAGCGTTGGGGCGCGCAAAGGCCCGTCATCGCGACGCCGTGTTATTGATTGTGGAAAGGGGCCCAGCACGCGCGAGCATTCGAATCGACATTTGAGCACCATTTCCGTTGGACCTGGGTTATACTGGCCTCCCCTCCAGCCCCCCCCGGAGCCCCCGTGAACACCCTCATCGACCCCTCGCTCTCCACGCGAGAGCTGATTCGTGCCATGCGAAGCCGCTCGATTGGCGTCGCCCTCCCCGAGAGCACTGTGTGGCACACGTACCATTTGCTTCGCCATCGCGCTGAGCCGGATGCGACCCGCCTATTTGTCGACGCGTTGCGCTCGCTGTTGGCACGGCGGCGAGCGAGCGAGACCCTACCGATGGCAGATACGTACACCGACGAACACCACCTCGCCGAGGACCCGATTCTGGCCGACCTGTGGCGGGCGTACAAGAAGTGTGTCGCATCCAACCGCCCTGGACCTGCCGAGACGTTGCTGACGGAGCTGACCGCGCGCCTCGCTGTGGCCTAGTTCAAGCGGTCAGCGTTCAGCCGTCAGCCATTTAGCAGATGGCTGATGGCTGATGGCTGACCCTATTCGACGAGCCTGAGAAAGGGCTTTCCGGCTGGGCGGACGGGCTCCGTAGCGGCCTCCACGGCGGCCGGAAAAAACACGACCTGACGCACGGCGGACCAGGGGAACGTGCAGGCCCTCAAGGTGTCAAACGACAACGTGATCGTAATGGCCCCTTCCGCATAGGTCGGCTCGTTGTAGCGATGGTAGGCAGCGTCCAGTTTGATGGGCAGTTCTTTCCCGCGGTATCGGGCGCGCACCGGCTCAGGAACGCCGCTGTCGTCAAGCTGCGCCACGTCGGCTAAAAAGAAGAAATCGCACCCGAGTCCGAATCCGACGCGAAACAACTGTTCCACATGGTTTCCCCACGGGTCCACGGCGGGACCCGAGGGCGGAACAACGGCCGGCGCCACCGCGAGAGCCGCATTTTCCATCGCCTCCATCATCGAAGCCCCGGCCACCTCGGAGGCTTCCAGCTGCAACGCGTTCGACAACGCGATCAACTCATCGACCGTCAGCGGCTCGGTGCCTTTGAGCACGCGCCGAAGCCGGGTTCTGTCGATCGCTGACTCCGACGCGAGGTCGGCCACGGTTCTGCCCCGTTTTACCAATGCATCACGGAGGACCTTGAGGAGCGGCTCAGAAGGTGCAGGCACGGTCAGAACTCTCCGCCCACGGCTGCGCCCGTCGCCAGGAAATCATGCACCCCGAAATCCACCCGCGCCCAAGCGCGGTCGCGAATATGAACCTTGAACGCAGCGATGATGTCCACGACAGGCAATACGGCCGGTATCCGCGCAGCGCCGTCGGGTTCGCAACCCGTGCGCAAGGGCGCCACGGACGTAGGTTGACACGCGGGGTCCAGCGAGTCGGGGTGCCCGCCTGGGTGCCATTGCACCGCCTCCCCCGTGACCACGCCCAACCCCAGCCCGGCACCCACCAAGAACGCCGGCCACACTTGGTGCGACGGATCGATCATCGGAATCTCGTACAGGTAATCGGCACCCAGTGCCACCATCCCTACGCCCTTGAACTCGACCCAGTCACCGTCATTGTGATCTGCCGGCGATTCTCTGTCGTCGAAATAGCCATCCTTCGAGGTGTCCGAAAAATACTCCACATAAAACACAAATGTGTTTGGGCGGGGCTGCAACGAAAATTCGAGGCCAACTGCGTGACCCAACAGTTTCGGACGCGGGAACCCCTCTAGAGACCCTTCTTCGTCTTCACTGAAGAACCAGATGTCCAACAACGAATCCGGTACCCACATGTACTTGTAGCGGAGACCCACCGCGTACTTCGGCGGCAACGTCTCAGCGGCTACGACAGGGTCGGGCTCCACGGCGTCCACAGCCCACGCCAAAGCCGTAAACCAATAGAAACTCATCGGACCCCCACTTCGCCGCCCTCTACCCCAGGGTCGCGCCATCCTCCACCGGCAGGACCAGCGATGCCGAGCTACGGCCGCACGCCTTGGAGGCCAGTGTGGACGTTGCCCCGGTCGCACAACGAGCGACGAGCCAGTTTGACGAGACACTGGAGCGCCTGTGCGGCTACCTCCGAGTGCCCGCAATTTCGTGCAAACCCGAACATGCAGGGGACGTACTGCGCTTGGCGAAGCGCATCTCCGAAGACCTTTCAGCGTTGGGACTGAGCTCACAGGTGTTTCAGCTTCCCGACGCGTTGCCCCTCGTAGCGGCCGAGTGGATGGGGGCCGGGGAGGCGGCGCCCACCGTGCTCGTCTATGGCCATATGGACCTGCAACCCGCCGATGAACCGGAGTGGGAGTCACCCCCTCACACGCCTGTGAGGCGAGGCTCACGTTTGTACGCCCGCGGCGCCGCCGACGACATGGGCGGTTGGGTTTCTCACCTCGGTGCGATTCGCGCATGGATCGAAACACATGGCCGTCTGCCGTGCAACCTCCGCCTCGTCATCGAAGGTGAAGAAGAGATCGGTAGCCCAAATCTCGAGCGGTATATGGACGCGTTCCCGGACGCGTTTCGGGCCGATGTCATGGTGCTCACCGACTGCGAAAACCCATCCACGGAGGTGCCCGGCCTGACCGTGAGCCTTCGCGGCCTCTTCGAAATCGACGTCCGCGTAGACGCACTCGGTGCCGACGTGCACAGCGGCTTGTGGGGCAACATGGCCCCCGATGTGTCGTGGGCGCTCCTGGCCTTGCTCGCACGTTTGGTCGACGACAACGGACGGTTGAAAATCGGTCGCGTAGACGTGGATGAAGCGCGTCGAACTGCTGGCGCCGCGGTGCTCATTGACGTCGCCGCCGGGGCCCACCTTCTCGACGGTGTCCCGCCTCTTCCCACTGCCGGACGATCCGCCGCGGAATGGTTGTGGTGGCAACCGGCGGTCACCGTCGTCGCGACCTCCTTGCCCACGCTCGCGTTCAAGAAAAACGCGCTCAGGCGGGGCGCATCAGCCACGCTCTCCGTGCGGGTCGCCCCGGGCCAGGCGTGGCAGGATTTGTACGCGCTCCTCCGCACTGAACTGCTGCGAGACCCGCCCCAAGGCGTGCGCGTCGAGGTCGGCACACGGGGGACCCCAGGGGAATCCTGGTTGTATACGCCCAAGGGTCCGGCCTTCCCGGCCGCAGACCGCGCGTACCTCGCCTCCTGGGGTCACAAACTGGTTCCGATCGGCATCGGTGGAAGCATCCCCTTCGTCGCGTTGTTCGGCCGACGGTTCGGTGCGCTTCCGCTCATCCTCAATGGTGTGATGGATCCGCAAACGACCGCCCACGGCCCAAACGAATCGCTCGACCTCAACGTGTTCGCTCGGTCGATCTCTGCCAACGTCCATCTGTATGCAGAACTCGGCACCCTTCCTCGCAGCGTGTGAGGGGCTCACATGCTGTTCATTGGCAACTCTTATACCGCCCGAGGAGACCTCAAACAGGTCACGACCGACTTACTCGTCGCCGCCGACGCGCGATGGTCCGACGACCCCTGGGCCGCGCTCACGTCCGACGGCTACGCCTTGCCTGACCACGTTCGCGAAACAACCACGAACGGCTCACCCTGGGAAAGCGCGCTCGTCACGGCGCCGGAGGCGTGGGGCATCGTGATCCTCCAGGATCAGAGCCAGATTCCGGGCTTTCCCCAGGACGATCCGACTTGGCTGGCGAGCAAAGCCGCCGCAGACGAACTCAACACACTCGTGTCGACGAATGGCGACGACACCTGGCTGTTCCAGACGTGGGGGCGTCGAGACGGTGACGCCGACAATCCGACGCTGTTCCCAGATTATTCCACCATGCAGGACAGGCTCACGGAGGGCTACGCCGCGCTGTCCGAAGCGCTGTCCACGCCTGATCGCCCCGTGGGGGTCGCGCCAGTCGGCGAGGCCTTCCGCATCGTCTTTGACGACATCATCGCGGCGGGCCTGGACCCACTAGCCGACGGAAGCGCATTTACGCAGTTGTACGCGAGTGACGGTTCGCATCCGAGCATGAACGGCACCTACTTGGCGGCCTGCGTGATCACCGCATCCGTTTCGGGCGAGCCCTGCACGGGACTGCCGAGTACGCCTAGCGTTCCGCTCGACTTGGTGCCCATCCTTCAAGACGCCGCGGACCGCGCCGTTTTTGGGGACCCTCCAGAAGAAACGGGCCCGGGGACCGGCACCACGGTTCCTACAAGCCCCGGCACGACGACGGCCAACGACGTGGCGTCCGCGTCCACCGGATGCGGCTGTGCCCAACTAGACGCCGGCGGGTCGGCCCCGTTGGGCGCGCTGCTCGTCCTGTTTCTTCGCGGGTCTAGGGCTCGGCGCTAGCGGTCAAAAGACAGCGCATTGATCACCGCGGACAACGTCGTCGTTGCCTCGGCGATTTCTTTTGGGCGCTGCCCTGCAAGCAACGTTTCAAAGTTGGCGATCGCCGCGCCCAGGCGCTCTCGTTCTTCGCCCAAGAGTTGCACGTACAGGGCGTCGGCGCGCGCGAGAACCGCGCGATTGACTTCTTGATCCCGCGGGTGCACCTTGAGCGCCGCGAGGGCAGACAAACGCGTCGCCATCTGCGCCTCGTCGAGCTGGGAGGCGCCGCGGTTGAACACCTTGGCCGCGCGTACCCTCTCGGGAAGTGTGTGAACTTCGACTTCCAAGAGTCCGTCAAGGTCAAAGGTAAATCGGATTTCAATTTTGCTCTCGCCCCGTGGCCTTGGGCGAACGCGCACGCTGACTTCCCCGATTTCGACATTTTCCGAGGGAACGCGAGACTCCCCCTGAAGAACCTCTACTTGAATCTCGACTTGATCGTCAAAGACCGTTCCGGCCAAATGCGATCGGCTCGCAGGTAACGTCGTTCCGCGTTCAATAATCGGTTGGAACTGCGTGCCGACGAGCCTGCCCTGAGCGTCCAGCACAGCGAAGGCCGTCCCGAGCGTGTGGGGACTGATATCGGTCATCACGCGGTCTTGAAGTGCCGCATCCCGCGATACCAGCCCCGCCTGAATCGCGGCGCCTAACGCCACCACCTGGTCGGGGTGAAGTTCGGTGGAGGGGAAACGCCCGAACAAGCGCGCGATCACATTCCGAACCTCAGGCACCCGCGTTGCTCCTCCGACCAGGAGAATCCGGTCCAAAGAGTCCGGGCTGATTCGGGCGTCGCGAAGCGCTCGTTCGCGCTGGTGCGCACGCCTCCACCGCCGACACCCGACGTTTCGTTGAGGAAGACCGACGCATTGTCGAAAACATTCGCAGTGGCCTCAGGGGCCACCGCAATCCCGCCGCCACCGGCAATCCCGGCGCCGTTCCCGTCGATCGTGCTGTCG
>CAMASI010000104.1 GCA_945861065.1 Klebsiella pneumoniae
GCTCGATGGCGCCCGCCGCGCAAGGCGCGGGGTGCAGCCGAACCGAGGAGTACTTGGCGTACTTCGCAGGTTCGGCGGGGTCCCCGCAACGCAGCGCCGCGGGATGCCAGCGAGTCCGAATGCGCAAGTTATTTTTGCGCGGGCCCTAAGGTTGGGATCTGCTCTAAGGTTGGGATCTGCTCGTACGGGTCACCAGTAATAGCGCATCCCCTTGTACCGCGCCTAACGACACCTCTCCACCGTCGGGCCAGCGCAAGCGGACCTCGTCCACCGAATCGTGCTCACCCAGCCCAAATACGGCTTCCGGCGCCTCACTGGAAAGAAATCCGCCGCCCACCTTGAGTTCGCGTACAAATCGGCGCCCCCCGACCGTCGCGAACACGCGTGCGCCCACACCGCTGGTATTGTTTGTCCCGGCATTCACGCGGACCACGAGCCGATGTCCAGAACCGCCACGGTTCCACGCGATGCTGGGGCCTGCAACGGGGGACGTCGACACGCGGTCCACGTCTCCGTCTCCATCGAGGTCGGCGAATACAAAAGCAGGTGTGTGGCCTGCGTCGTCGAGTCCCCAGGCGGCAGAGACATCGGTCCAGTGGTCCCCTGACCACTGCAGCGTCACGTCCGCGTGTGCGTCGCCAGGAAACGGACCGCTGAAAACGTAGCCATTGCCTGCGTGCACGTCGAGACCCCCGTCTGCGTCGATGTCGACCAGCCGCAGGTTCCACGTCCACGACGTGCCCCGAAGGCCCCACACCGCGCTCATGTCTTCAAAGCCGGCGTCGGTTCGGCGGAGGGCGAGATTGCGCTCCACCTGAGGGAGGTAGCCGGCAGACGGTTCCGCCCGGTCCGGACGAGGTGTGCGCGCCGTTCGCGCCTCACACAGTGCCGCTGCCTCACGCCAGGCCAACGAAACGCACAAATCCGACCGATCATGCGTCACTGCATAGTGCAACAACACGCCCATGCGGCACGCGTCATTGCCACAGGCTTTCGCATCCAGGTTCCGGACCGCCGCCGCGTCTTCGACGAGACTCCGACAGGCCTCCTGGTCGCCCAACGGTACCGCGACACAAACGGAATCCATAACGGGCGTGGGAAAACTCATGTCTGCGGAGACGATGTCGAGTCTCCCGTCTCCATCCACGTCGCCGCTGTCGTAGGACATGCTGAACCAAGATGTCCGCGGGGGAGCACCTGTGTCGCCCCGACGCACGGCATCGAATCGCCCATTGGCGAATTGAAACCACTGATCCGGGCCCGGCCCATCATTCGCCGACATCAGCTCGATGACGCCGTCCCCATCTGTGTCGGTCAGCAGTGTGGAGAGGGTTTCGCCGGCCACGTCGTCTAGCAGCCCGCGACGCCACGTCCCCTCACCTTCGTTGAGCCACAACTCGTCCGCGTCTCGTTCCGCGTCAAACGACGTAGCAGCGCCGAAAGACCAGTTGCCCAGCACGACGTCTAGGTCACCGTCGCGGTCGACATCGGCCACGCCCTGCCCCATCGCGAGGATGCGTCCCGTGGACGGAATGGCGTTGAGAATGCCGTCAGAAAAACCGAGCCCGTCGTTGCCGACCCAGCCAACAACACCCCCATACGCACGAACCCACAGATCGAGTCCCGGTCGCCCGTCCATGTCGACAAGTTGTACACCCATCACATCCAAACCGTGGGTAGCGGCAGGGCCTGCGACCTGGATGAATCGCCCATCGCCGCGATTGTGGAACACGGCCACGCCGCCGCGGGCCCCGAACACGAGGTCCACGTCTCCATCGTTGTCGATGTCGCCCGACGTCAACCCACGACCGAACGCGAAGGGTTCGTGCAACTGTGTCGCGTCCAACCTGTCGAGGTCCAAACCAAAGTCCCGTCCCGACATGCGCTCGAATTGGGGGGTCCCTTTCCTAGGGGCGGCCAATGGGATTCGCAACACCTCCACGCCGTTCGGTCCGTGGAGCCGCTCCCCGTCGTCGTGACCGCTCGGGGACGGGCGTTGTGACACCGGCAACTGGCCCCACGGCGGGTCCGCTGACACAGGTTCGGGCAACGCCCCCAGTCGGGACAGGATGTGGTCGGCCATGGACCGTGGGTTTTGCACCTGCCACTGAAGGCAAGCCGTTGGGTCGGAAGACGCGAGGCATTGCCCAGGGTCGCCGCTGCGAACCGCGTCCCCGACTGCCTGAAACTGGGCGCAAGCGAGCGCGGCCTCCCCATCGCCCAACGCGCTGATCCGACCGCAGGCATAGGGATCTGCGCTTTCTCGCCCTGCGCGTAGCCACACACCGACTTCGCAACGGCGCCTCGACGTCGGGTCCAACACGTCGCATAGCGCAGGGTTTCGGCTGCCTGAGGCCAAAGCAATGACGGCCTCACGTTCGCAGGCCACAACTTCCGCTGGCTGGCCGGCACAGTGACCGGAATCGAATGATTCTGCTGCCGCAATCTCCGCGCGACACACTCCCGGCGCAGCCGTAGCGCCGCACAACCCGTTCCGACCTGAAGCGACGACGGCAGAAAGCACGCAGCCGTCCGGGTCTCCGCTGGCGACGATCAGGCAAGGCTCCCGGAGGTCCGGAATGGTGAGCGCGCCACCCCGCCGGGAATCGGTGCGCGCGTTCAGCTGGCAACGAGCGATTCCCGTCGGCGAACCGGCCAAAGAGCATAAGGATTCGTTCCTTTCCCTCAGGGCGAGCAACCCAGCGACGCTGCCGCTGCACATCTCGGGTGAGCCACTCGACCCACAAACGGCGGTCAGGTGCGGCGCAATGCGCTGACTTCGGGTCGGAATCGCAGATTCCTGGGCGGCAGCGCCCAGATCGTCGTCTGCGGCTTGAGAAACCAGGCCAACCCCAACGCCCAGCAAGAACACGGCGAGCGTCATCCTTGCTGACGTGGCCGTGCCCAAGGCAGCGCGGGCGATGATGGCCCCGTACACGCTCCACGTGCCCAGCGTAGCCAGCAATGCCGCCGCAGGACCCACGGACAAGCCTGCGCCCATCAGGGTCGCCACCAGTACAACGTCAAAGGTAATCGGTACGGGTAAGAATGTACCTATCAGGCTGGCCACGATGACCGGTCCCAACCCCTCCAATCCGACCAGGGACTCGGGCGGAACCAGCACGACGACAGTGGCACCGAGCAGGCCAGCGACAAACATCCAAGGCAGGGTTGTCGCCAAAATGTACGCGAACTGGGCAACAAATCCTCGAATCACATCCCGAACGGGGGTTCCGGCCGGGCTGAGCAAGTCGATGTTGCGCGGCGCAGGCCTGGGCTCTGCGCCAGCTATCCAGGGAACCAGAACCACCAAGAGCAGCGCCAGTCCGATGAGGCGAGGCACCCACATGGACGACGGGAACAGCGAAAAGAGCAGGCCCAGCACCGCGGGGTTGAGTGTCGGGCTCGCAACCATCGTCGCGAGAACCGTTTCCGTTCGTTCTCCCGACGCCGCCAGCCCGCTTCCGATCGGCGCAACGCAATTCGCACACACCCCGAGCGGGGCGCCTACAACGGTGCCCAACAGCGCACCCAGAATACGAGAACGAGGCCGAACACGTGGAAGTGTGCCCAAAAAGGTCACGAAGGCCGCAGCGAAAACGAGGCCGAAGGCCATGCCGTAACGATTGGCGTAGCACCAATTCACAAACACGCCCGCGATCCGCGCCCACAAGGCACCGTCAGGGTCTACGACCCACCAATGGTCGAAGCCGAGGCCGCGAATCTCGGCGCGTCCTCCGGCGCCCATCACCAACTTTCGGTCCAACGCCGGCCAACGCGATTGCGTCCAAAACACCGTTGCGACCAACGCGCACCACGCGGCCGCAACGAACGACCGAATCACCGCATCTTGGCGAGCAGCCACCGAAACGTCTCCTCGATGGAAGTGTCCTGAAATATGAACCCGGAATCAAGGAGTCGTCGCGGAACCGCGCGAATCGACGCCAGAAAGAGTGCGTCGGCGAGTTCACCCAAAGCGCCTCTGAGCGCCCATCGTGGGGCGTGTGTGAGCACCGGTCGATTGAGTGCGCGCCCCAGCGCCAACGACCACTCCCGGTTCGTCACCGGCTCCGGCACCGTTCCGTTGAAGGCGCCGGCGAGGTCGGGACGGGATGCCAGGTGAATCATCGCGTTGACGGTGTCTCGGCGACTGATCCACCCCGTGTACTGGCGCCCATCGCCGAGCCAACCGCCCATATAGCGGAACGGAGCCACAATATTCGGAAACGCCCCACCGTCAGGTGACAGGACCACAGTCATCCGCAGGACTGCTACGCGCATTCCGAGCCCGCTGGCGCGTTGGTTCGCCGCCTCCCAGGCGGTCGAGAGGTCCGCAAGAAAGCCCGATCCCGGTGGCGTCGTCTCATCGACAGCCTCTTCGCCTCGATCGCCGTACAAACCCGCGCTCGACACGCCCAATAGGAAAGCGGGACGCCGATTCAACGAGCCCAGCGCGTTCAGCAGCGTCTCCGTAGCGTCCACCCGGCTGCTCCACAGGCGCGTCCGACGCTGACTGGTCCACGGTCGGTTGGCTAGAGGCTCCCCACACAGGTTGAACACGCCGTCCAAGCCGTCGAGGCGCTGCACCTTTTCGACTCCCTTGTTCGGATCCCACCGGATTTCCTGGGGAGTCCGAGGCGCCTTTCTCGTCAGAACGAACACGTCGTCACCGCGCTCGCGCAAGGCTTCCACCAAAGCGCGGCCGATACAGCCAGACCCTCCGACGACCGCCCAGCGCAGCGTTTCTCCCGACCACCGGCGGTGGCCCGCACATGCTACCCCGATGCGCGGCATTGGTCAGCGGGAACGCAGCGATCGCGTGCTATTGGAGGGTCGCGGAGTTGTGGTGCGCACGAGTTCCGACATTGCTGCAGCACTCGACGACCCCCATCGAAAACAGTCTGCCGTCGACTGGATCTTTGGCACGGTCGCGCAGCGGTACGACTTTGGCAATGATCTGATGTCGCTCGGTTGGCACAAACGATGGAAAAAGCGTTTGGTCGCCTCCGTCGAGTTGGCACCTGGTGTGCGCGTGCTCGACCTCGCGACCGGCACCGGGGACGTGGCGTGGTTGATCGGTGCGCGAATGACGGAGGGCAGTGTCGTGGGTGTGGACATCCACCCCGACATGCTCGCGCTGGCGGAATCGAAACGCACGTCGATCCCCATCGAAGTGGGCTTTCAGGTCGGAGACGCGGGCGATCTGCCCTTTGCGGACGCTTCCTTCGACGTCGTGACCTGTTCGTACGCTGGGCGCGGATTCCCATCGTGGCCGCGTGTCGTTTCCGAAATTCATAGGGTTCTTGCGCCTGGCGGCACCTTCTACAATCTGGACTTTGCGCGGCCGCGTCCCCACGCCTGGGACGTGATGGTTCGCGGCTGGATGTTCGTATCGGGCGCCTTGCTGGGCCTATTGCTTCACGGCCACGCCTCGGCCTACACCTACATTCCACAGACCCTTAGTCGTTATCCGGGGCAACGCTGGCTCGCCGGGGTTCTCGAGGCACAGGGGTTCGTGCAGGTACAGGTGGAAGAAACCATTGGCGTGTTGATGGCCTTCCATCGGGCCAAGAAACAGTGACCCTCGTCGTGGCGTTGGGCAGTTGGGTGGGATGCCGTTCCGACGAACCCAGGTCCGACGTTGTGCAATCCGATCCCGACCGGTCCCTCGTCGCAGCGAATGGCGTATTGTTTTCGACACTTGTCGAAGGTGGCGACGGTTGGGCATTGGTGGTCGACGGGAAAGGAAAAACACGCTGGTCGGTGAGAGCGCCTGCGAAGGAGCACGTCGGACGCGTGCGTCGTGCCCGAAATGGGGACATTCTGGTCGGACTCTATGACCCGGAACATGAGGAGGGCGTGGGGTTAATTCAACGTTTCGACGATGAAGGAAACGTGTTGACGGAAACCCTCGCCCCCACCTTTCATCACGACCTTGTGGAGTTGAACGACAATCGTTTTGCGTATCTGGGCCACGTGTTTGGGGACGTTGAAGTGGGCATGCTCGGCGTCGTTCCAGTGGCGACGGATCAAGTGCGCGTCGGGCCCGAGGGAGGCGTCAGCGAAGGCGTGTTCGATTTCCTTTCTGACTACAGTATTGAACCGTACTGGCCGTGCGACCATATGGCGCTCGACCGACGCGTCGAGGGTTACTACGAATGGACGCATTCCAACTCGCTCGTTCCGTGGGGCGACGGATTCTTGCTCATGGCAAGGTGGATTGACACGCTGGTAGCGCTGGACGCCGATTACAACGTAGTGTGGCGGCTCGGTGGGCCGGAATCCGACCTCGACGGCGGAGAAACACCCCTGTTTCAGCATGCGCATATGAGTTGGGCCGAAGGAAATCGGGTATTGATTTTCGACAACGGCTGGGACCACGCGGCCGTCAGGCCCCCCTCCAGGGTCATCGAACTCGAGATCGACGTCGCTGGCGGTACCGCCACCGAGGTTTGGTCCTACCAGGACCCCGAAGGCGCCTCTACGCAGTTCCTGGGGGATGCCCAGCGGCTCGCAAACGGAAATACGCTGATTTCCTGGGGCGGACTTGGGCGGGTGACGGAGGTCACACCGACGGGTGATGTGGTTTGGCGGCTGGACGTCGAGGTATCAGTGGGGCGAGTGGAATTGTGGGAAGGCGTTCTCCCCTGAACGCGCCTTCGCCCCCCAAGCCACGAGCGCAATCAAGGCCACAGCGCCTTGACTTCACGCTTGTTGCTGCGCGCCTGTTGGCGGAGTTCGCGAATGGCGTCGGCGGTTTCGGGGCTCATCGGTAGCCGTCGGAGGTCGGGGCCCTCAATCGGTTGAGATGGGTCACGCGCATAGTAGGCGTCGGGCTCGCCCTTCTGATGCACAAGGCTGTACTGATCGGTCAAGATTGAAAAACTATAAGATTTCAACCGAGGGGCGTAATTCTGCCCAAAACGCTCCACGACAACACATGAACGAGTGGCTTCCCCAAGGACAATCTGCGGTAGGATGCTCGTGCTGTCGGCCTCCACGGCGTAGTCATCTGGGTTCAAACCCGCGAGTTCTAAGACAGTTGGAAATAGATCTGACACGTGGACGAGCCCGTCACGCACACCGGGTTCCACCCACGGCCCAGCCACGATCAATGGCACATGAACCCCAGCTGTGTGTACCGTTGTTTTCGATTCTAACGGGTTTACGGGTAATCGCGTCATTTCCGCAGCGGTGCCATTGTCCCCGACCACGATGATCGTCGCGCGGTCACCAATCGCCGCGATCAACCGACCCAACTCGGTATCGAGCGCCTCCAGCATAGCGTCGCCAATGTCGGGCAATGAACGGGGTTCGCCACCCGACCATAACTCCAGCGGTGGAATATGCACCGGAACGTGCATGCCGCTGAATGCGACGTACAGAAAGAAAGGCTCCGGCATCATCGTGACACGCGTGATAGCGGCGTCGGCCTGGGAGGTCACCAGATACGTGCTTGACCACGAAAGCGCGCCATCTACATCGTGCTCCCAATGAAAATACCCCGGGTCAACCCCGTCCGGAGGCAATCCATAGGGATGGGCCGCATTTCCTAGAATGCCGTCAAATCCGCCGAAACCCTGGTCCAAAGGATCTGTGGCGGCTTTCGCATCGTTAGCTGAAAGGTGCCACTTTCCAACCGCAAAACTCGACCATTGTTGCGTCGGATGATCGGACAAAACCTCCGGCAGGGTAATTTCGTCGAGCGACATGGAAACCCTATGTCGTAGATTGTTGCCAATTCCGTTGTGAATGGGGCGCCGCCCGGTCAACATCGCTGCACGGCTCGGTGAACAGGAGGGTTCGCCATAGGCGCTCGTGAACCGGACGCCACGCGCGGCGAGTGCGTCGAGGTTGGGTGTCCTGCCAGGCTGTGGATGCACGCCGTACGAGCGAATTTTGTCCACACCCACGTCGTCCAACACGATCAACACGATGTTGGAGGGAACGACGGTGACGGGTTGCGGCGGCAGCAGGCACGCCAGCGGTGCCGTGTGGCAGGCGGATAGCCACAGCGCTGCAAACCCCGTCCGAACCCACACTGTGCCCGATGGCTTCATGAACGCCCCTTACAGCGTCATAGGCTCGACGGCCGTACGTAGACCTGGCGGCCATCGAGCCACGTGGACGCCACAACCACTTGTGCAAGGTCGATCGGAGCGACCGAGCTGAGGTCTTGGACGAGCACCACGAAATCGGCCCGGCGGCCCACGGAAATCTGCCCGATGCGCAGGTTTGGGGCCACAACGGCCGCTGCAGCTGACGTGTACGCAGTGAGCATAGCCTGCAACGTCAGTTCCTGGTGCACACCCAGCACCTCACCCCCAAGATCGGGATTGGCCCGCGTCACAGCGACTTCAATGGCGGGCCACGGGTTGACGGTGGAAACATCCCAGTCACTGCCCGCAATCAGGGTCGCGCCTGCCGCCGCCAGTTCGCCAAAAGGGTAGGCCCGTGCTGCCCGTTCTGCACCTACGACGGGCACAGTCAGGTCCACCAGAAACGCGTCCGGGTAGGCCCACAACGCGGAGATGTCGGCGGCGACCCCCAACGTTGCAAACCTAGGGAGGTCGGCGGGGTCCACGAACTCGACATGCGCCAAGACGGGGGCACCCGCACCAGGGCGGCGTTCGACAGCGTCGAGAAACTGGCGCACGGCCCCGTCCCCGATTGCATGCGCATGAACCTGCAACGCGCCCGCTTGGGCAAGCACACCATCGAGCTCATCGTTTGTGAACTGCAGAGGCGCATTTGAACCGTCTGTGTACGAGGCGACCATCGTCGCAGTCTTGGATTCTACGACGCCATCGAGGAAGAGCTTGACCGCCGTCACCGCCAAACGGTCTGAGTTGTAGCGCCGTGCGAGTCGCCGGACCGTCCCTACGTTCGTCTCGCCAGGGTCTAGGGGAACTGCTGCGAGGACCCGAGCCGTTAGGGTTCCAGCGCGTTCTGCGCGTCGCCAGCCCCTCAGGAACGCTGGCTCCGTTGCGGCTTCCACGACCGTGGTCACGCCGACACGCGCCAGCGCTTCGAGCGCAAAAACGATGGCTGCGTCTACGTCGGCGGCCTTTGGCGACGGCACGTGCGCCAAGACCGCGTCCACAGCCATCTCGCGCAAAACCCCCGTTGGGCTGCCATCGGCGCCGCGTTCGACGACGCCCCCGCGCGGCGCTGGGCCGGTCAGCAGGTCGGCAATGTCCAGTGCCAGGCTATCGACCCACGCGGAGTGTCCGTCCACCGACCACAGAACGATGGGCCGATCGAGAAGCAGATCGTCCAGGAGTTTTATGGGTTCCAACGTGGAAAAAATCGTGGGGTCCCAACCGCCGCCCTGGATCCACCGAGCATGGGGGTGTGCTTCCGCCCAGTCCGTAATTGCTGGACCCAACTCCGACGGGGTCGCTGCGGCGCTGAGGTCGACCAGGCCCGCGTCCAAACCGGCTTCCGCGGGATGTGCGTGGGCATCGATAAATCCGGGCAACACCGTCTGCCCGTGCAAGTCCAGCCGATCGCCCACACAGTTGCTGAAGTCCGACGCCACGCCGACGCCGCTGATGACGCCATCCTGAACGATAAAGGCCTCCGCAAAAGGCCGGGCGGGGTCCTGCGTAAGCACCCGCCCGCCCAGAACAATGAGATCGACGACACAGGTGAGCGCCATGGATACTCACTACCGCGCACACCGGCCACGTCCACGGCGAAATAGAGCATTGCATGCCGCTTCCACTCGAACCGCTTTGGCGCGCGCTGAATTCCGACCGACATGCGCATGAAATCGGCGTCCTCAAGAGCCTCCGCACCGTCTCAGACCTCGACACCTTGATGAAACGAGGCGGCTGGTTGGGTCCCGAAAGCACTGGGCCTAGACTGAAACTGATTCGACACCACCGAAGCACATGGATTCTCGTCGAATATGTGGACGGTTGGAGCACGCGGATCGCTCAAGCCGAGTGGCTGTCGTAGGTGCCCGAAGCGTAGCAGCAGGGTATACCAGGAGGCGAGGCAACCATGTTGTGGAGTTTATTGCTGGGTTGCGGAGTCTCTGAAGCGCGTTTCGCGGAGGCATATGCCCGAGCCCAATGCGATCAAGAACAGCGGTGCCACCTTGCCGAATTTGAGACGAGCTACTCGTCGCTAGAAGACTGTATCTTTGACGCGACGGTCGACGAGGTCGAAATTCCAGAAGACTGCGACTACGATTCTTCTGCCGCCAACGATTGCCTGTCTGCATTGCGGTCCGCCGACTGCACTGGCTACGACGTGGGGGAGTGGGCAGACGAGTGCGAAGCGATCTACGTTTGCGACGACGGAAACCTCGCCGGGGGACCGATGAGCGAAGCGCAATTTGCCAAGTTGTATCAAGAACAACTCTGCGACATGATCGTGGAGCTCGATTGTGGCCAACCCTGCGTTGACCCCACGGGCACGACCACGTCGTTTACGGATACCGAAACTTTTTATTGTGTATTTGACGCGGCAGCGGCGGCGGACTGCATCAATGGGCAATGGACGTGCACTGACTTTGGAGGCGGGTTCCTGTTCCCAGAAGGGCCGGGCGCGTGTTTCGACGTGTACACATGCACCGGCAGCAGCACTAATACTACGGGCACCACCGTCACGTTTTGACAGCGGTCGCCGCCAATCAATGTTCGCTGGACGAATCGATTGGCGCAGCCCAGAATACCCGCCCTTCCTCTGAGTCTTTGACCTTGTCCACGCCAAAGGCCAGGAAACGTTCGTCGTACCACCAGCCCGAATCCGCCCACACACTGCGTTTGAAGACCTCAGGATCCGCGTGCACATCGGCCGCAGAAACCCCCTCGACGGGACCCGTGAACTCCCCATCCTTCAACGAGACACGATGAAGCTTACGACCCAGAGCGAAGATCGCCGCCACGGAACCGCCTTGCTCGGGAACAAGGCGTAAATGTGGCGTGATCTTCATTGCGGGCGGGATTCCCAGTTTAATCGATTGGTCCCAGCTAATCGTACCGTCCGCCGCAATGCCAAATAGGTAAGCATTCGGAACACTCCACCCAATGAACACCCTGGTCGTCACCGTATGCGTGACCCCGTTCACAACCTCGGTCGTCGTCACGTACCTGTAATTGGCCCTCAGTGCCTCGGCGGCGACAATGGCTGTGCCTTCCGGCGTAACGACGGCGCTATGTACCGCGAGTAGGACCCGATCTTTGGTCTCCTTGCCTTTGTCCTGCTTCTTTTCTGCCTTGGCCTCCAATCGTTCCTCGGCGCCGTCGGATTTCCAATCGTAGAAGTTTTTCAGCTCCGCAAACCGAACCGTACGGGGAGCCGAGGGCACACCATTCGGGTCGAGCACACTGGTGAAGACGCCTTCCGCAAGGGTCGCCGTTCGACCCCAGGTCCCGATCACCAGCGTTTGTGATTCTGTTGGGGCGACGCGCCCGGCCTGCAGCACGATGTCCTCGTCCGCCGTCAAACTGACGGACCGAGCAATCGCGCCCTGTTTCAACGACAACAGGTCCAGGGGTTCGCCGCGTCGTTGGCGCAGTCCTCGGAGTGAGGCAAGAACCTCTCCGGCCGTGCCCCGCTCTAGTGACATCACGAGTCGCTTCTTGCCGATCGGAACCGCCACAGACAGGGCATCCGGTCCAACATAAGTCAGCTGGTCCCCTTTGGTCGAAGTCATGACGGTCCAAGCGCCCCCGACACCGTCGGCTACCACCCGTTGCGAGACAATCAGCCCCTTCACTGGGAGGTCGACCTGTTCCGTTTTCCCGTCTGCGACAACCGTGCGAAGCACGAATGCCTTTGTGCCAGCACTCGCGACCATCCACGCAGAAAGGGAATCCGCGTCGCTGTCCCACTCGAGCTGCTTAGCCCTCGCCGGCGTGGTCTCGGTCCAGGTCGGATTCAGGTCGCCGTCATAGGCGCGAATCTCGTAGCTCTTCCGTTCCCCAGCGCGTTGGATGTACACCAATACCCCGGCACTCTCTACGCGAACGAGATTCATATCGTCCGTTTTGTCCATGGGGATTTCGATTCGTTCCGCAGCACACACCCATGCCACCAACAACGTCCACATGTCGACCTCGGTCCAAACTTGTAACGTATCCCTTAGCAGCCTAATGATCTACTCGGGTCGACAAGGGTCTGCCGCCGTGTGATCTGTGCTTGAGGTGAGCGCCGTGGCAATGAGGCGACGAGAGCCGAAGCAGGGCGGGATGTGGTTGGCGGTCACACGTGTGGCGGAATCGCCTGGGCACAAATTCTACGAGTAGCTGAACGAGTTGCTTGCCAAGCAAGCGTTCGACCGAAGCGTAGAGGGTTTGTGGACGGTTCTACGAGTCGGAGGGAACCGCTGGGCGGCCGTCGGTGCCGCCTGGCGTGTACTTTCGGATGCTGTTGGTCGGGTATTTCGAGGAGATCGAGTCGGAGCGTGGGATCTGTTGGCGTTGTCCTGATTCGCTGTCGCTGCGTGCGTTCCTCGGCGGCACGCTGACCGAGACGGTTCCGGATCAGTCCACGCTTTCGCGGACGCGAAAGCGCTTGCCGTTGGATGTGTTCGAGAAGGTATTTGGCATCGTGCTCGGGATCGTTGCGGACGCGGGCCTACTGAAGGGCAAGGTCGTCGGTGTTGACGCGACCTACCTTCGAGCTGACGCATCGATGAAGGCCATCTTGCACCGTGAAAAGGGCGAGCGTTACGCCGACTACATCCGGCGGCTCGCAAAGGAAGACGGCGTCGCCGACCCAACGGTGGAAGACGCACGTCACCGTCTTGTTGGTCGTCAAGTGTCCCGGGCGCCCGACTTGGTGAGGCAGTTTGGCGGTACACGTGCATCCTGCGACGGCCACATCGGGAACCAAAAACGGGCCAGAACGCCAGCCTCCTCAGGCACGGCCACACCGACGTCGCATGTCGCATGTCGCATGTCACAGATGGTAGAAAATTTTCGTGCCGTTGCTGCGCGACGTTGAATTCTTGACAACTGACCGGACGCAAAACTTGGGTTTCGTCGCCACTCAGCCATGGATGGCGTACGGTGCGATGAGGTCTCTGCGGCGGAGAGCGCGAGCAGGGCCAGCGCGTCGCTGTGGCATCGACCGCTGACCGAGCCGTCGGGCTGCTTCAGATCGGGCCTGCGACTCGCTGGCCGGACCAGGTGCATTCCCACGACTTCGCGCCTCACGAGCGCGTTCCCGATGTGCTTGCAGCGCTCGTCCATCTCACGCCCGAGCCGTTATGTCGCGTCGTCGTGCCATCGAAGGCCCTTGAGGCGTTGGACACGGGCGTGCCGGCGCTGATGCGATGCCCTCCGGCAACGCCTACGGGGCGGGCTCTACCCGGGGCTCCACGGGGGGCGGCTTCATCTCACCGTCCGGGCCCAGGATCCATCGGCCATAGCCGCCAGCGCCGCGCAGCGTGACCAGGGGCGTGCCCATAAAGCAATGCGTCAGATACGTATACGCGTTGCCAGCTCCCGCCTTCGCAAGGGCCCGGAGCATGACGTCGCGAGCCGGTTCGTCCTTCGCCTCGATGGCGCCAGGATCCCCGCCCTTCAGGTCCCAATGGAGCGTGCGGGAGTCGCCTAGTTCGATGGTCTCGCCCGGGATGGCGCCGAGAATCCGCTCGACCTGGGCATCGACGGAGTCGAACGACGCCTCCAGAGTGATACGCGTACCGAGCGGCGACACCCACGGAACCGCGACGCCCGCCTCGGTCACCTGCTCCGTCTGGATCAGGCGGAATCCCGCACCGGGACCGAGGTCCTCTCGGAGCCACGCTGCGGGGTGCCCGGCAGCCTTCCAAGCCACTAGCAATGCATCCAGCCCGCGCCCCAAGCTGTCGTGCGCCGACCGCCCTTCGTCGAAGGAGAATTCAAGCACCGTCGGCACAAGCACCGCAGGCAAGCCGTCCCCGCCGGTGAGGCACTCGTCGGGCCCCGTCGGAGCGTGCTCCTTTTGCACCGGTTCGCCGTAGTACTTGACCAGGTCCAAGACCGCGTGCGAAAAGGGATTTCCATCGGAGCGTGCAACCGTGACGTGGCCGGCGGAAGCCTTGAGCGGCACGGCCCCATAGGCGTTTCCAGAAACCGCGATGACGTAGAACAACTGAAGCATGTCCGGATCTCCCTTGCTTGCTAGGGTGGAGTCGCGATCGTCTTGGGTGGGGAAAGCAAGGACTTCCTCGTAGACTGCACCTCAATCGCGGTCAACGGCACAAGGTCCCTGACGTCCGCGGAAAGCCTGTCCCGCGCGCTCACGAAACCCGCTGGACTGTAGGCTTCGAACCAATCGGGGGCCCTGCACGCCATTTCCATGACCTGATCCGCTTGAGCATTGCAGGGCAGCACCGTAATGGATAGGTGGAACGGACAACTCAGCCCATAGTGAAGCAGGCATGCCCGGTCAAAGCCAATCCGATCGTGCAGCGCGCCCGAACCCCACACAGACGTAAGCACTAGCATACTCTGCCAGTCGCCCAGAGACGTTCCGTCCGGATGGGTAAATTGCGCACAAACATCGTCATTGGCGCACGCGCCAGCCTGGGTCCAACAGGCGTCCGAGGTCGAATACAATCGCTCACGAATGTACCGCAAATCAAAGTCCGCTGCCGTGGGTGTTACGAAATCGTCGTCGACAAAACCCCCACCAAATCCGGGGGCGTGCTTCCACTTTGGCGGTGACGGATAGTAGCCCAGAAACAAAGCCTGCTCCTCATTTGGAACGACGCACAGGTCGCCATTGCCGATACCAGGCCCCGAGCCCGACCGGCACATTACGGAGCCCGTGTCATCACTCCGCACTACGAGTTCCATTTCGAAAATGGTCGTGGCGATGACGTCCGCAGAGACATCGTAGCTGACCGTCGCTTGGGCTGATCCCCAGGGAAGGGGCTCACT
>CAMASI010000105.1 GCA_945861065.1 Klebsiella pneumoniae
AGACGGCTTTCGGAAAATCCGCCATTTCGGACTGCTCGCTCCAGCAAATGTTTCGACCCGGCTCGCTGCCGCACAGCTCATCGTGAACTCGCTTGACCGCAGGCGCCGACGCGAAACGCCAGACATCCCCCCAGCACGCACCTTCGCTATGCCTGACGGCACGTGCCCCGACTGCGGCGGGCCGCTCGTACGCATCGTCGTCCACAGGGCAACGCCGCCTCCAACCGTGGTGCTAATTGCGTAAATACCGCCCTTTTCACCACCACCTCCATGCCACTGCACCGCGCGGTCTGGCCGAGCCCTGCCCGAAGGGCCCGAACCCTACGCCAGACGCCACCACGAACCCTTCCCGCGGCAACGTTCTCGCGCCATCTGCCCCAAACTGCTACATCGCGCATGCCCGAACGGCACCCAGTACCGCGTACGTCATCGGCCCAAAATCGCTTTTGACCACATAGGGGCGACCGCCCACCTACGCGGTCCCGTCCAAGCAAGCAATAGCGCGCCCAATGGCGCGGACGGTCACCGATCGCCGTTCGGGCGCGCCATTGCCCTGGATCTTAGCAATAGCGCGCTTCTCCCGGATGTCGTAAACGCCGGCGTCGTTGGGTACGCTCACGACGTAGGCCCCTGCTGGGTCGAACGGGTTTCCGTAGTGCTAGGATGATGCCACAGGGGTGCGCACCTCGCCCGATGGTGGTGTTTTCATTGGGGGGGATCAGAGCGGTGAAAACAACAGGTAGACCTTGCCAGGCCCGGTTGGGCTTTCCGCGGCACCGGGCACTCCGATAGCGAGGTCCGCGTTGCCATCGTGGTTCCAATCGCCCACGGTTGTGTCGGCGCCCACGCCATCCGGCGCGGTGGCATCGAACAGCACGTATCCATCCGTGTCGACGTCGACGACTCCGCGTATGGGCCCGAACACGATTGCCGTGAATGACGGCGGAGTCCATTCGTGTTCTTCCAAGTTGGAAACGGCAAGGTCGAGGCTTCCATCGAGGTCGATGTCCCCGACCACGTCGGCGCGGTCCACGATCGTGCTTAAGCGGAGGGTCGCATCGCCGCACATTGGGCCTTCGGACTCGTCAAGCGGCGTGTAATCGAGCAAGGCCTCGACCCAATCCCACGTCAGGAGGTCGTTGTACCCATCGCCATTGAGGTCGCCGGCGCCTTGCCATGCCTCAGCCCCACCCTGTTGGTCCCAATTCCAGTCGGCTGCGTCAGGCAGGGTGCCGAGGCTGATGGGCGGTCCGCGCACGATGTACCAGTCGTGAAACGCCCCCGCCCGAGATGGGTAGGCGATCAGGTCGTTCACACCATCCCCGTCGAGGTCCGGAACGACGTCGAGCGGGTTGTCGTGGAACCCGTCGTGATCCTCCTCGCCGAACAGGGTGACGTCCGGAGTTTCGGTGGGGTCGGCGAACGGGTCATACCAAACCCGAATATGACCAGGACTGCCAAATGTGTCAGACTGGACCCCGAGCACGAAGTCATCGATGCCGTCGCCGTTCAGGTCGCCGGCCACAAGTTGCACGGCCTCGTCGATGACGCCGTGCAGAGTGGTGGCACCCGCAAGCCAACCGGTGCCGCCGGGCGCGTCGAAACTGGTCACGTCGCCAAGCCCTGTGGCGACGATCACGGTGTCGTACCCGAGTCCCTGGAAATCCCCGGCAACGAGCGGGACGTAGTCGAGCCGGTCCAAACCGGGGCCGAGCTGGACGTCGGCGACCACGGGACCTTCGACGAGGTAGCTGGCGGTCGTTCCCGCCACCACGAGGTCGTCCAACCCGTCGGCTGTGAAATCTCCGATGAACAGTTGCTGGCCGATACCTTCGCCAGGCGAGCCGCCCACGATTTCGATCGCGCCGATGGCGTCGAGCTCTGCGGTGGTTCCCGCCAACGGATGTGGGGTTGGCGTAGTCTCAGCGTCTGTCGTTTCAGTCGTTTCCGTCGTCCCGGCCGGCGCCACCGTTATCCCCGGCGACGCCGGCGGCTCCGTTATCCCCGGCGACGCCGGCGCCACCGTTACCCCCGGCGACGGCGAGTACGGGCATCCGCACAGCACAAGTGCCAGGCCTATCCTCATACCGCTACAATGTAGCTTGAACGCGCCGGGTGTGCCTCTCACTTGAGAACAGGGGATTCCAACACTGGAGAACGATTCCGTGGTGCCCTACGAACCTGAGCAAGGCTTCGAGGGACATCGCGGCTACGGCGCGTCCACCCACAGTGTCGTCCGCCGAATCAGGAAGCGGCCGTCCGCCAGGACTGCGACATCCACGGCCGAAAACCCAGGCGATGAGGCGTCGTAAAGCACTCCCAAGGCGGTCACCTCGAAGACAAAATCGTCGGCCGCGCTGACGCCGACGAGCGGTGGACCCGCATCGAGGATCACGCCAAATCAAATGGCATTTGTTCCGCCAACATTTGGGCAACGTCAATCGACGATGTAGCCGCGCTCAGCAGAAACAGCGCCATAAATCACCTCGACGCCCTGCGGCGTTATCACGGCCACGGTCCCACTCAGGGCGGAGCGACGAATGACGGCGTTGTGGGTTCATTGGCTAGCTTGTTCGTCCGAAACTGGGTTGAATGGGAGCCCGGCAGTGGATCCGATTCCTCATGATCCCACCACTCCGACGATTCCGCCGACGACCCCGGTCACCACCGATCCGCCGACCGATCCGATTCCACTTCCCGAGTCGCCGGTGTGCACGATTTTTTCGCCGACTGACGGGTTGTTGACGCGGCCGGGGGTCGACTTTGTTGGAACAGTCGTAGACGCCGACACGGCGCCTACGGACCTATCGGCCTCGTGGGAAACAGACGTTGGCGGCCCGGTGTGGAGCGGACCCGTGGCAGTAGACGGGCACGTCGACGTCGTTGGCCAACTCAGCGACGGGGGCCACTACGTCGTGAGCCTGACCGGTGCGGATGAGGGCGGGCGTTTCTGTGAAAGCAGCGTGTCGGTGGACGTCGATTTGCCGCCCTCAATGCCCGAATTGTCCATCCTCCCTTTCGACCCGACGACAGAGGACGAACTTGTGTTGTCAGTCGACGTCGCTGCGACCGATCCCGAGGGCCTTCCGCTCACGACCGAAATCGTGTGGTTGGTGAATGACGTCCCGAGTGTGTTGGGTTCGGTAGCAAGTTTGCCGGCTTCGGAGTCTAAACGCGGCGACGTCGTCGTCGTCGGGATGACCGCCAGCGATGCCCTGGGTGCGGGTCCGACGGGTTGGTCTGATCCGGTGGTCATCGCCAATACGCCGCCCGGGCCACCGGTGCTGGCCATTGTGCCGGGCGATCCGGTAGCCGGCGACGCGATGACGTGCGTGGTGACAGTGCCATCTACGGACGCGGACGCGGACCCTGTAACGTACACGATGGGTTGGACCGTGGACACAACCCCGTTTTTCGGCGCAACCGAGGCGAGTTGGCCGGGTGACAGCGTGGCGGGCGGCACGACTTCCGCGAACGAAGTGTGGACTTGCGTCGCGACCCCGTTTGATGGTTTCGATGTAGGCACGTCGGCCGAGGTGCCGGTGACCATTCTGCCCGCCGTGGGCCCCAATGATTGCCCGGACGGCAACTGTGCGCTTCGTTTCGATGGAATCGATGACTGGGTTCAGGTGGCGAACGACACCGACCTCGCCATTAACGGGCGCCCGTGGACCGTGGAAGCCTGGGTGTGGTTCGACGATTTTGATACCTGTGCTGCCATTGTGCGGAAGGGAACCGCCAGTTCCCCGACCTACGAATATTGGCTACACAAGAATATTTCGCCGTCGGATAGCGGCCATTGGCTGTCCGCGACCGGATTCAGTGTGCTGGCGTTCGGGGCGTTCGACATCGGCCGCTGGCACCATTTCGCAGGCACGTGGCAACCGGCGACGAGTACCGCAACTGTGTTTGTCGATGGCATGAGCTTAGGGTCTACTATTGCTTTCGGAACACCGACCCCCAATACCAACGCGCTCCTCATCGGAATCGATTGGGATTTCGGCTGTGAAATGGACGGGGTGATCGACGAGGTGCGCATTTCCGACGTTGTGCGCTACGCCGGCCCCTTTGCGCCCGACGTCGTGCATGCGCTGGACGCAAATACCGTCGCGCTCTGGCATTTCGACGAGTATGTGGGGGGTACTGCCTTCGACGCGACGGGTGCGGGGCACGATGGGGCTGTGAATGGCGCGATTTGGACCGACGAAAACCCCCCTTAGCTTAGAGAGGCGTTAATCGAATTTCGACCTGCAACCATGGCTGCGTCAGCTTGACCACAACGCCGGCCGGTGTCGTTTCGGTTTCGTGGCGGACCGGTGCCCCCAGCCACAGGTACGTGAGCGACGTGCGCAACCCGTCCGACGATGCGGATCCGTGCGCGTCTCCGAACCCGTTTCCAATCCACGGGGTAGGGATGGACCTCTGCGTGCCGCGCAGCGTGAGGCTTGTGCCGTCGGCCCCAAGCGAAAACACTTCATCGCTCCAAAAGGCCGCGATGCCGAACACGCGAGCACACAACTCGTGACCGACTTCATCGCTGTCTTCTGCGTATCGAACGCGCGTTCGAATGCAGACGGGGACGCCTGTCCGCATCCACAACGACATCGAAAGTACGGTCAACCTGTCCAGTACGCCGAGCGGGGACGCCCTTAAGGCAGCCAAACTGGTGAGTTGCATGCCCATGCGACCCTGCCATTCGCCGTGTTTCGGTCGAAAGTACCTGCGGTGGGGGTCGTCCGTTGCCAAACCGCCCTCGGTCGCGTTCGTACCCTGAAACGCTTTGAGGCACCGGCCAAATTGACAAATGTTAAACGCCGCGCGGCCGACAGTGACTATGCTAGGTTCAAAGGAGGTGGTCGGGTGTTTGCTTTTCTTGGCGCCATTGCAGCCGCCGCTACGGTGTCGGTCGGGCCCGGCCAGGATTTTGAGGACCTGTTGGGTGTCGCGGATTTGTTGTCGGACGGGGACGTCGTCGAAGTCCACGCTGGGACGTATTCGCAGCAATTGGACCTCTACGCCGACGTGAAATTCGTCGCGGTAGACGGGCCCGAGGTCACCATCCTGACAGGCGGGCACAACGAGGCGATGATTCGGGTGTACGCGGATGTGACGCTCGACGGATTTACGATCACGAGCGAATACGAAAGGCACTGCATCCGTGTCTGGGAGGGGAACTTTGTACTTGCCAACGGCGTCGTTGAGCGGTGCCAACCCACAGACGGCCTGGGTGGTGGCCTGCGCTCGGATCCGGGAACTACGGTTCGGATCGAAAATACGACGTTTCAAAACAATATCACCGACCATCCGGCGCTCCCGCATATCGCCGCCCACGTTTATTCCCGTAGCGATTCGTTGGAGGTGTACGATTCGATCTTCGACAATGGCGTAGCTGATGACGGTGCGGGCGAGGGGCTCCAAGGGGACGGCGCTTCGGTGTACGCGATCAATGGCGTTGTCCGCATCGAAAGGTCGAGCTTCACGAATAACATTGCTGGCGACGATGCCGGTGGTGTGTACTTGTTTGGCGGCCCAACCGACGCGGGTGTCGGGTACGATTTTTACACACCAGGTGTCTACGAGTTTTACTTGAAAGACTGCCTGTTCGTTGGAAACTCTTCAGGCGATCGCGGCGGCGCTCTGTTTCTCTCGGAGCTGCCTCACGCGGAAATCGAGCACAATACGTTCATTGGCAACGCGGCGGGGTATCTCGGGGGCGCGGTTTACGTGGACGAAGGCGTGGGCTTGCATCGTTTTACGAACAACGTATTCTCCGGGAACGAGGCCGTCAGCGGGGGAGCTGTCTACCTCCTGGGAACGGATGGCGCGTTTCGGTACAATCATTTTGTAGACAACAGCGCGAGTGACAGCGGCGGTGCAATTGGCCTACAACTTTCAGACGCATCGGTGGTTGGGAATCTATTCGCGTACAACAGCGGCGCGGCTGCGGTTCTCCTCAAGACCGGCACCCTCGGTGCCCTGGACTACAACCTTTGGTTTGACACCTCACTGCCCATTGGGGGCGCTCCGATAGGCGCCAATGATGTGGAAGCTGATCCGCTGTTCTTGGCCTGGTCTGACGATGGAGACGGGACCAACGACGATCTTCATTTCGGGTCGGGAAGTCCTGGAATCGATGCGGGCGACCTCCTGGACTTCGACACCGATGGGAGTCGGGCAGACATTGGCGCGTACGGCGGTGAAGCCATCGGGACCGTGCCTGGCGGCACGACCCCCCCAACGGAAGGGACGGAAACTTCCGAAACGTCAGAGACAGGTGGCACGACGGACCCTGCGGACCCCACCGCGGACCCCGGAGGCGACCCTCCACAATACGATACGCCTTTGGCCGGGGCTGGATGCGCCTGTGATCAGGCGGCCACACCCTCGTGGATGGGCCTGTTTGCACTTGCGCTGATTTTTCGGGGGCGGCGACCTACGGCGCGCCGCTGACCACGACGCTGACGCTGCTCCCTGTGCCTTGCGGAGCGACAATGAGTTGCACCGTTCGTTTGCCGTCCGCACTGGCGTACGAGCGCATCTGACCCTGCGGTGTGTTTGCGTCGAGCGCAACGGTCCAACCGGTCATCTGCTCTGCGTAGAACGCCATGACTTTCGCGACGTCATCGCCGGATTCCGCCGTGATAGCAGCGCCGCCCGCGGCCGCAGCGCCGGTGGCGGACGCGACGACCTTCAGGCCTGGGTACAAAGGCACGTCCGTAGGCCAGTCCGGTTGCACAGCACCGTCACCACCTACCGTGACTGTCCCTTCCGGTGTGGTCACAACGATCTCGTCTCCGTCGATCTCGACGTGTTGGTCTGCGCCAGCCTCGACCACGGCTTCGGCAACCCCTTCGGCGATCTTGGCTTCGATCTGGCTCTGAAGTGAGTCTCCGATCCCAGAACAAGCGAGAGAAAAACCGACAACACTGACCAATACAATGCGACGCATCGGCACCTCCGCGGGCGCCATACCTCGGCAGTCACGCCTCTAAAAGGTGACGGGAACACCTCGTGCCGTAAACGCGCCCCCCCCTGGGCCGCCCGCTGGGCCGCAGGAGGCTGTCAGGTCCCACAAGGCGATGGAATTGCCGGATTCGAATTCTTGTACGCGACTCTCGGTGGCGCAGGTGACCAGCACGTTGCCGCCCTCGAGTGGGTAGGCGGCACCCTGAATGTCGCAGTGCATCAGGACCGACCAGGATTCCCCTTCTGCGACCGTGTCCGCTGTGCGGTCCACGGTGACGTTGAGCGCGCGGGAAAACTCGCCGAGACCGCGATTGTCGAACAGGAGGTAGCCGTCGGCTGTAGGCGTCACGTGGTGTTGGCCGTCGAAGTCACCGCCACCTACCCACGTATATTCGCTGGTCAGGTCGGAGTCTTCGGTCCCCGTGAGGGTGGAAAGGATCGTTCCGAAATCTGGCGCCAACGGGTCAGCGGAGATCTCGAGCACCGCGTCTTGCCAACGCAAGCTGACCACCGCGGTGGTGCCGTCGGACCACACACTGTTGGCGTGGGACCAATCTTCCGCGCCCGGAAACCACGACTGCCAGAAGGGGTCTGACTGACCGGTACCTACGATGGTGACGTGGTCGTAAAGGTCCCATTCCGCGACAACCGCGCCCCCTTCCAGGACGTACAGGCCATCGACAACGACCCCGTCGTGTTCTTCCGCATTGAGCGCGTATACGCGACCGCCCCCTTTGTTCAGGTCGTGATGTAGGGGACGGTCAAAACCAGACGCCTCCCACAACCTCAATCCACCAGGTTCCATCTCGATGATGTCGGTCTGTCCGTAGCTCCACAAGAATGTGTTGTCTTCGGTCCAGGTGTACCCCGTGACACCGCCACCACCGCCGCCCGTGCCTGCCGATTCGTACCAGACCACTTCACCGAGCGTGTTGACGACGAGCAAATAGCTCACACCCGTACATTGCTGGGAAATGAGCACGTGTTCGACCGCGGAAGCGGTGCCGGAGGCTTCGATCGAAAGGGCGTCCAAGTCGGAAGGCAAAACGCCTGTGGTGATGTTGCCTGTGGCCCGCGCCGCGCCTGCGTCGAAGCTCCACACGTAGGCCGTGTCGGGTGCAAGCCCATACAGGGTGACAGCATGGTCTGTGGAGGACGCCGACACTAAGGTGAGAACGGTGGACCCAGCACGCTCGGCCGTCCAGGTGCCGGCTGCGGCGACGTCCAAGGTGGCGGTGCAAGCCACGCGAAGCGTATTGTCGGTGAGCTCGCAGGTTACGACGGCCCCTACGGAACTGCTTTCGACCGGCGGTGTGAACACCGTAGTTCCTGGGGTTCCGGAGGTGTGCGTATCGGCAGGGTCTGCCTCATCCGGTGTACACGCAGCGAAGGCGACGAGACTCACGAAACGCATGGACAGCTCCCCCCTCGACGCGGACATAGCGATAACGCAAAGGCATGTGGACGCTTCTACTAGGTTGTAAGGTCGTGGACGCCCCGGAGGACCTTGAAGAACTCATGGTCTTTGGCTTCGTCAATACGGAAGAACGCGATGCGTTTGTGGAGGAAACGCTCGATGGGTTGGTTCCCCTGGCGGAGCTGCATCACGACGATCTTGTCGAAGGCTTCCGCGTGGACAGTCTCACCGAGGGCGACCTATTGGCGGTGGGGGTCACGACGGACCGAAAACTGGACGTCGTGGGCGTCGCAAGTTTGGTCGTGATGTCGTCGTCTGTGGACGAGATGATGCCGCTCCTCGCTGGCGGCAACCTCGATGGCGCGTTCGAAGCCACGATTGCGTACACGACGACGGACGACTCGGACAAGGCCTGTTTCCTTGCGCACGAGTGTGATGAATTTCGCAACCACGGTTCAAGGACGACGGATGCCGGGCTGCTCGGAACTGCGACACAGGAATTTGATTCCGTATTTCGCTGGGTGAACCGGGCCGACGAAACACCTGCGCTATTGCTGCGCCAATTGTCGCCGAAGAAAACCGAAATGTCGGTGGACCTCGTAATCGTTCACCAGAGTTATTCGCTCGCGGCGATATTCGAGCACGGCGGTGAGACGTGGCGTTTAGAAGCGTACTGGGCCGACGCCGAGGTTGTCGGTCTGGACGTGCCTGACTCCTTGGCGCTCGACCAGGCGGTCAGCGCGATGGCAACACGCGCGGAGGAGTTGGACGCGTTCCTTGGAAATTAAGATTTACAGATGGTCCAGGAAGAATTGCACGTGAAGAGCGGCGAAACGTTCGATATTCGCTTGCCTACGAAACCCGTGCCCTTCGTTTCGCGCGGTAAACGTCCAAACGGGGAGGCCGCGAGCCCGCACGGCGGCAGCGATTTGTTCAGCTTCCGAAAGCGGCACCCGTGGGTCGTTCGCACCGTGGGCGACAAAGAGGGCGCTCTTTAGGTTGGCGACACCGTTGATTGGGGACACGCGTGTGAGGAATTCGCGCATCGCGGGATCGCGTTCGTCGCCGTATTCGACGCGTCGCAAGTCCTGTCGGTAGGGGCTGGTATTCTCCAGAAAGGTCACGAAGTTGGCGATGCCCACGATGTCCACGCCCGCCTTGATGCGGTCGCCATAGGCGACGAGCGACGCGAGCGACATGAATCCGCCGTAGGAGCCGCCGGTGACACCCACGCGGTTGGCATCGAGCTCCGGCTGTTTGGCGACCCAGTCCAACAAGGCGCCCGCGTCTTTGACAGAGCCTTCCCGCCCGAAACCATCGTCCATCGCCAGGTAGGTCCGTCCGTAGCCGGTACTGCCGCGCACATTCGGCTGGAGCACAGCGATCCCGCGCGCGACGAGGGCCTGGACCGTGACGGACAAACTGGGCCTGGATTGGCCCTCCGGGCCTCCGTGGAATTGAATGACCGTTGGAAAGGGCCCATCCCCCTTCGGGCGGTAATAAAGTGCCGGGATTTCTCGGCCGTCAAAACTTGGGTAGCTGATGACGTTCGGACTGACCAAGGCGCTGAGCACAAGGCCCCCCGCCTCCGATGCGGTCCATCGGGTCACGGTGCCCTTCTTCGGGTCGAGGGTCCAGGCATCACCGTTGGTGGTGGGGCCAGACATTGAGATCGCCACGACGTCGGCGTCCTTGGCGTAGCCGATGCCGCCGACAAGGCCCTTCGGGAGCGCGTCGTAGGTCTTCGTCCGCCCATTCTTGAGGTCAAGACCGTGAACGACCGACCAGCCGCCTTCGTTGGTCGTGTACAAAACGGTGCGTCCGTCGGGGGACACGGCGATCCCTTCTACGTCCCAAGGCGTGTCTTCCGCCAACGCCTCTGTCGCACCGGTGCCGAGATCAATTCGGTATAAGGTGGCGAATTCACGACCCGGGTTGCCGACGACCAAGATCGTTTTTCCATCGGGAGAGAAGGGCCCCGCCGACCACGAGGCCACAGGATCCGCTGGGGTGAGACGTCGCAAAACGTCACCTTCTGGAGTCCACAGCCATAAGGAACTGTCGAGGGCAGAAACGTCGTGCGACAGGAGCACGGTCGTGCCGTCGGGACTGAATGCGTGTGGCGCCCAACTTCCTTCGCGTTCCAACGAGAGCACCGCGCTCGCAGCGGTCTTGCCATCCGACACGTACAGGTCGAGATCGCGACCGTTGCGTGCGTTGCTGTTGAAGCACATGCGCTCGCCGTCTTCAGAGAAGATCGACGTCTCAATTCGCGACGTCCCGTCGGTCAACAACGTGGGCGCGCCACCGGCTTCGGGCAGTCGCCAAATCTGGTACTGTTCGTTGCCGCCTAAGTCGCGGCTGAACACCACGTCGCCGGTGCCGGGAACGAAGTGGGCGCCCGTGGCGGGCTCGCGGCCGAAGGTGAGTTGTTGCCGAGCGCCCATCGGCATGCCGACCCGATGTACCTGGCCCACTTCGCCGAATCGCGTGTTGATCAGCAGCGTACGTCCGTCGGGCGAGATGTCGGACACCCCTGCGGATCGCACCTGCAGCATCGACCGAATCTCGTCTACGAGTGCGGCGTCAGGCTCGTGAACGTCCTCTTCCCGCACCACGCCATCGTCTTTCACGACCGTCTGCGCGAGCGCGAAGCCGACCAAAATCGTCCACATCAGATCCTCCGGGCGCGGCCCGTATCCCGAGGGCTTCCGCTACTGAACGAATGGCGTCGCGACGAATTGTCCTTCCGTCACCGACACGGTGGCGCCGGCCTCCGACGTGGCTGTGAAGGAAAAACAACCCGCCAAGGTCACGTCGTCTGGGGGTTCGACCAGCGTCATCGTACCGCCGTCCGCTTCGGTGCGAAAACTCTCGCCTGAGTCTGGGTACGCGGTTGCCCAGCCGCCGTCGCCGCCCAGTGCCACGACGATGGGCCAGGCTGCGTCAGCCACCGCGGTGGCGACGTCTCCCCCATCTTCCGTGACCTGCAAGACGACCGTGGAAAACCAGCCAGCATTCGGCGTCAAATTGACCTGGATCGACGACCCTGCCTCGGTGAACACCGCGGAAGCCGCGTAGTCAGCATCGTCGATGACGGCCGTGACCTGACCATTGGCAAGGCCGGAAAGGTGACAATCGCCGGAGCCGCAGGCCGCGAGAAGCACGAAAAGCATGGGGCCTTAGTCTTCGTCGTCCAGCGCGCTCAGGCCACCAGGTCCGCGTACGAACACCTGACTCACCTGGGCGGCCGCCACCTTGAAGGCGGCTTGAGGGGTGATCTCCGACGGCTTCTTTCCCTTTTTCTTGAGTAGAAAGTAGCCGAAGATCAGAAGGAAGGTCAGCACGCTGAACGCGCAACAACCGCCGCACGACAACAGGCTGCAGCACAGACCGAAGATGGTTTCCATTCGACCCAATATCGCGGCTGCCGCGGGTTGGCTGCCAGGTGGATTCGCGGCGCCTTCGATCGGGCTATCCGGCCGGCGGCGGTACACTGTGGCCGATGTTCGACGGGTCCTGGCGCTCGGCTGCGTGGCGATTTCAGTCGCCGTCGGCGTCGGTCTGGCCATTGGGTGGCGTCAGGTTCGCGCGGATGTGCTCCCGCTGGTGCAGGCGCATGTCGCCCACGACGTGGCGCACCCGGGGTGGAGCTTTCCCGCTCGGGTGTGGTCCGCGGAGGCCCCGCTGGACCTGCCCGGACCCCGCTTGGTCGCCCACGCTCGGCTTCGGGGCTACGTGGAACGCTGCCCGGTTCGCGAGCCAGGAGATGTGTGTGATAAGGACGGAACGGTGCGATCGCGGACGGGGGGTGACCTTGAACCCGTCTTGATCGGTTGGTTGGTGGGTCCGGACGGCGAGTTGCGCGAGCACCTCCCGTTGCTGAAGGCCCCGGAACATCTGGTCGCGGCCTTACTGATCGCAGAGGACGAGCGGTTCTACGCCCATCCTGGGGTTGACCCCGTCGGTGCGCTGAGAGCGGCGTTCGTCAACATGGTGGGAGGAGGAATTCGGCAGGGGGCGAGCACCTTGTCGATGCAATTGGTCCGCAATTGGACGGAGAGGCGTGAACGAACTGCATTCCGGAAATTGCGAGAAACAGGCTCTGCGATTGCGTTAGACCGTTCGATGGGCAAAGACGGCGTGCTCGGTGCCTATTTGGATATGCCGTATTTGGGCCAGGACGGAACGTTTTCCGTGTGCGGTTTTCAGGCAGCCGCTCGGTTTTATTGGGGAATAGATGCGCCGGACTTGTCGTTGGCCCAGGCGGCGACGTTGGTCAGCATCTTGCCCGGACCTGCACGTTGGGCACCTGACCGGTTGCCTGATGCCGCGAAAGCGAGGCGGGACGCACTTCTCCGCCGAATGGGTAAGGCGGGCTGGGAGGTGACTGCGGCCCTCGCCGAACCGATCGGCGCCTCTGCGCACCCGCTGATTCCAGCGGATCGATTTCCTGCGTACCTTCAACTCGTCCGCCAAGATCTGCTCGCACAACTGCCCGCTGAAGTTGTGTTTGGGGCTGGGCTAGACGTGCATACGGCGTTGGACATCGTCGCCCAAACACAAGGCGACGCTGTTCTAGCCGATCGTGTTGCGTTCCTCGAACGTACGGCGGGGCGCCGCGGTCCAGGGCCGCTCACGGCCGCTGCGGTGCTCATTCACCCAACATCGGGGCTCGTTTTGGCGGCCCACGACACGGCGTTGACCGCGTCGAGTGATTTCAGCCGCGTCACCCTGGCGCGCAGACAACCCGGCTCTGCGTTCAAGCCGCTGACCTACGCCCTCGCGCTTACCCTCAAGAACGGCGACGGGGCCCGATTCAACACGGCGTCCACGGTTCCAAATCACTGGCGCAAGTTTGAGCCCTCGGGCTGGACTCCGCGCAACGTCGGCGGTCGTTATTCTGCCACAAGCACGCTCGCGGACGGCGTCGCATCGAGCCACAATATCGCGACCGCGTCATTGCTTGAGTTGTCGGGTGGGCCCGCAGCGCTCAAACTTCTCGCAGCGGATGTCGGCTTTACGACGACGGCCTTTCCCGACGAACTTGGGCTTGCGTTGGGCCAAGCGGAGGTGAGCGTGCTCGAGATGGGGCGTTGGGTGGGACTTGTCGGCGCTGGCGGTAAACGGGTATCGGGGAGCCCGGTCCGGCTCGCCACGGACGCCGGGGGCACAGAGCGAGTCGTTGCGCAACCACCGTCCGACGTCGTATTGGACTCAGGTGTCAACGCGCTGGTCCGTGAATTGATGGGGCTCGTTGTGACGCAGGGAACGGGTGGAGGGGTGCGAGGTCGCGCCGGATTCGCTGGTTATGACGGGTTGTTGTGGGGAAAAACGGGAACCAGTGACGACGAGCACGATTTGTGGTTTGTGGGCGGTACCCCGGAGTTCGTGGGCGCACTGTGGCTTGGCTACGACGAGCCGACGCGAATAGGCGCTTCCGCAAGTGATTTTTCGGCGCCGTTATTTGGTTGGTGGATGCGCGCCGCGCACGAAGGTTTACCGCGCAGGTCGGACGTCAGTGGACCCGTTGTGGAACGCCGCTGGGTGTGTGCAGAAACGGGATTGATTCCGATGGCCGGTTGTCGGGGAGTCAATGCGCCCTTTCTACCCGGTACCGGGCCGAGACCGGGCGTCTGTACGACCGTACACGAGCCCGAAGAGGGGGGTGTAGACGCGCATCGGTCGCTGTGGGACGAACTCGCGGAGGTACGGGAATCGGCGCCGGTTATTCCGTAGCGCGCTGGCAACCGGCCCGTGTCTGGCTATCGGTGGGGCGCGATTCCCGACAAGCCGGACCCGACCCGACCCGACCCGCTCCCGGTCCCGCTCCCGACCCCGCTCCCGGCGTCGCCCCTGGAAGCGTCAGCGATCATTCTGGAGCTTCTTCGCCAAGGCTACGAGCATCGCCACGACGCGATCGAGCTGCTCCTTACCGGA
>CAMASI010000106.1 GCA_945861065.1 Klebsiella pneumoniae
CGGACGACGGATGTGACGGGCGAGATCAAGCTGCCGGCGGGCACCGAGATGGTGATGCCTGGGGACCGCGTCACTGTGGACGTGGAGTTGATCACGCCAGTGGCGATGGAGAAACAACTCCGCTTTGCGATTCGCGAAGGCGGCCGCACGGTCGGCGCCGGCGTTGTGGCGCAGATCAATCCTTGAATTTGACCGAGCCGTTGTCCCTTTAGGCAACGACCTCTTGACGAGTACGACAACGGCGCTTGCAATGGGCAGGCCAACCCACTAAACGCCGCGGCGCTGTCGTCTCCTTCCCAGACCCTCGGGGCACCTTTGTCGATCCACCGCTACGTACTGCTTGTCGTCACTGTGCTTGCCGGGCTTCTCGGCTTCACTGTGCAGGCGGCGTTCGCCTCGGCGTTCGCGCAGTTCGCCGTGCCCGACGATCGAATCCTGGGTCTTATGCCCTCAAGCACCGCGGCGGGCGTGCTCGCCTTCTTGCTCGTGTTCGTGGGCTTGGTTCGGAACCGTGGCGCGATGACCTACATTACTGAGGTGGTTGGCGAGTTTCTTCGCATCACCTGGCCCACCCGCGAGGAGGCGATTCGCGCCGCTACGACTGTCGTGGCAACCGCGGTGTTCATGGCGGCGTTGATCGCAGCCTACGATGTCGTTTGGAAAAACCTCGCTGATCTCATCTTGTTCACCGGGTAGGCTTAGGCCGCTCGCGGAGCTCTTCGTCAATGCAATTGCGTTGGTATGCCATTCACACCCTGTCGGGGTTCGAGGAAAAAGCCCGGGCTGCTCTTGAGCAGCGCGTGAAGCAACACGGCCTCGAAGCGCGGTTCGGACGGGTTCTGATCCCGTCCGAGACAGTGGTAGATCCGAAGACCAAACGGAAGATCACCCGGAAGTTCTACCCCGGCTACTTGTTGGTCGAGATGGTGCTCGACAACGAGACTTGGTATCTGGTGCAGGACACGCCGAAGATCACTGGCTTTGTGGGCGGAAAGCGCAACCCGCCTGCCGTGCCCGATGCCGAAGTCGCCCGCATCACCCAGATGCTTTCTCACGAAGACGAACCGAAGCCGGTCCTCGACTTCTCGATCGGCGAGGAGGTCCGCCTCACGGAGGGCAGGTATGCTTCCATGCGCGGTAACGTCGAAGAAATCAACCACGCGCGAGGCAAGTTGCGCGTCGTCATCAACATGTTTGGGCGTCCTGTGCCCACCGAGCTCTCGTTCCATCAGGTCGAGAAGCTGAGCTGATCGCAGGTCCCCGTCGGAGTGAACCATGGCCAAGAAGGTCATCAATACAGTCAAGTTGCAGATTCCAGCCGGGCAAGCGCGTCCGGCGCCGCCCGTTGGGCCGGCGCTCGGCGGCGCCGGCGTGAACATCAAGGCATTCTGCGAAGAGTTCAATACGCGGACCAAATCGATGGCCGGCGACAACATGATCCTGCCGGTCATCGTCACCGTGTACTCCGACAAGTCCTTCACGTTCGAACTCAAGACGCCGCCCGTCGCGTCGCTGCTCTTCAAGGCAGCGGGAATCCCCAAGGGGAGCGGTGAGCCCAACCGTAAGAAGGTCGGCACTGTGACCCTCAAGCAGGTTGAGGAAATCGCGAAGAGCAAGATTCAAGATTTGAACTGTGTGACCATCGAGGCGGCAATCTCGCAGGTCGCAGGAAGTGCTCGCAGCGCGGGCATCAACGTCGTGTGACGACCGCGCTCGCCAGCCCGGCGAGCGCGGTGCTTCGAACATCCGGGGAGGGTTGCCGCCGCCCGCCGACCCGGACCGAAGCTGACCCAACCCAGGGTCGAGGAGGAAAGGTGCAAGGAAAGAGGTTCAAGACAATTCGCGCTTTGGTCGATCCGGCCAAAAAGTACGCGATCGACGATGCTGTCGCGTTGCTTCCGCAGACTGCGAAAGCAAAGTTCGACGAGAGTGTCGACGTGGCGATCCGCCTCGGCGTCAACCCGAAGCAGTCGGATCAGATGGTGCGCGGCGCGCTTTCGTTGCCCCACGGCACCGGGAAGACGGTCCGCGTGCTCGTGTTCGCAGAAGGCGACGCCGCAAGGGCCGCGACTGAAGCAGGGGCGGACATTGTCGGCGGAAACGAGTTGATCGAGAAGATCAACTCGGAATCTTGGACCGACTTCGACAAGGCCATCGCAGTCCGCAACATGATGGCTCGCGTGGGCCGCCTGGGCCGTGTCCTGGGCCCGCGCAACCTCATGCCGAACCCGAAAACGGGAACCGTTGTGGGCCCAGAGGAGGTCGCTGCCGTCGTCCGAGAGGTGAAGGGCGGGCGTGTTGACTTCAAGGTTGAAAAGGCGGGCGTTGTTCACGCAGGCATCGGCAAAGCGAGCATGACGCCTACCCAGATCCGCGAAAACTTTCTGACGTTGTTTCAGGCTGTGCTCCGCGCCAAGCCGGCCACCGCCAAGGGAACCTACGTCCGGGGCGTGACCCTTTCATCGACGATGGGTCCCGGTATCCGGCTCGACGTCAATGAAATCGTACGTCTCGCATCCGACGTGAAGTGAGGGGCCATGCGCTTACCAGAAAAAATCGTTGTCGTTGAGGCCCTCCGGAGCCGCTTTTCCGCGTCACCGTTGGTGGTGCTCGCCGGCTTCAAGGGTTCCACGGTGTTGGAACTCCAAGCCGTGCGGCGCTCCCTTCAAGCGAGTGGATTGCATTTCGAGGTCGTAAAGAACACGCTGTGCCAGCGTGCGCTTGCGGACACCTCGTTGAGGGACCTAGGCGATCGGTTCGCCGGAAATATCGCTGTGGTCTTTTCGGCGGAGGATCCGGTAGCGTCCGCGAAGGCGCTTCGCGACGTTTTGCGCACGAGCCCGAAGATCGAAGTGCGGTGCGGCTACTTCGACGGCGCTGTGATCTCGGCGGAAGAAGTGGGCGCGGTGGCCGACTTGCCGAGTCGCGAACAACTGCTGGCCGGGCTCCTTGGCGTGATCATCGCAGGCCCGCGTCAAGTGCTGGGGGTTCTGCAGGCGCCCGCAAGAGACCTCGTCAATGTCCTTTCGAACCGAGCGGCCCAGCTCGAAGAACAGTCGTAGCCCCGGGCGCGCAAGCGCTCTCTATTCATCAGTCCATCCGTCAAGTAGTCATGAGCATTGCGCCGCACGTTGAGGTGGCGCCCTAGGAGGATCCCGTGTCTCTCTCTCAGAACGAAGTCGTCGAATTCATCAAGAACCTCCGCCTCTCCGAGGTGAAGGCTCTGGTTTCCACACTCGAGGCGGAACTCGGCGTGTCCGCATCAGCACCCATGGCGGCGGCAGCCGCTCCCAGCGCTGCCGCACCCGCGGCCGCAGTGGTCATCGAACAGACCGAGTTCGATGTCGTGCTGACTGCTTGTGGCGACAACAAGGTTGGCGTCATCAAGGCAATCCGCGAGTTGACCAACCTTGGCCTCAAAGAGGCGAAAGCACTCGCAGACGTGGTTCCGTCTAAGATTCGCGAGGCGGTGTCGAAGGACGACGCGAACGCGGCCAAAGACAAGCTCGTCGCAGCCGGTGGCTCTGCCGAGATCAAGTAGGTTTCCGTTGGCTCTTGCGGCGACCGCGCCTTTGGTCGCCGCAGTGCACCGCAACTCGCGGTGCGAGTTCGTGAAAGGCACTCTTCCTTCTATTGGGACCGCCGCCGCTTGAGGACCCCCTCCCATCGTCGCGAGCGGATGGAGCGCAAAATTTGCTGCTCCCTGTCGGGGTGCGTCTTGCGCCGGCGTTCCATGAACTGTTTCTACGTTGCGCGGAACACGAGGTCCTATCCGGACTTCGGGCCCGCTCATCCGGAGTGATCGATGTCGAGGATCCTCGCCAGCAACTACCGGTACCGCCGTGTCTTCGCGAAGACGCGTCGTGTCATCGACGTGGACAATCTGATCGAGATTCAGAAGCGGTCCTATGACCTGTTTCTTCAGCCAACGGTTGACCCGGTGGCGCGGAAAGACATGGGCCTTCAGGCCGTCTTCAAGTCGGTGTTTCCGATCGAAGACTTCGGACAGCGCGCCTCGCTGCAGTTCGTATCTTACGAGCTAGAGCGTCCGAAATACGACGAGGACGAGTGTCGCGAGCGCGGCATGAACTACTCCGCGCCGATCAAGGTCACCGTTCGACTGGTCGTGTGGGACGTGAATGCCGAGGCGGGTACACGCACGGTTTCAAATATCAAGGAACAACCGGTCTATTTCGGCGAAATTCCGTTGATGACCGACAACGGTACGTTCATTATCAATGGTACTGAGCGCGTGGTCGTGAGCCAGCTGCATCGGTCACCTGGCATCTTCTTCGATAGCAACCGTAGCAAGACGGGCGCTGCGAAGCAGATTTTCACCGCTCGAATCATTCCGAACCGCGGTTCCTGGATCGACTTTGAGTTCGACTCCAAGGACATCCTCTACGTGCGAATCGATCGCCGCCGGAAGCTCCCCGCGACCGTTTTGTTGCGGGCGCTCGGCTACGACACGGAGGCCCTCCTCAACTACTTCTATGAGAACGAGCGGGTCGAGAAGACCGAGGATGGTTGGTTCAAGGAGACCACCGAGGATCTGTTGTTCCAACAGAAGGCCTCGTTCGACATCGTGGCTCCTGACGGCTCTGTGTTGTGCAAGAAGGACAAGAAGTTCCTCAGGAACATCCTCAAGAAGATGAAGAAAGCCGGGATGATTCGCACGGAGTCTCGAGACATCGATGGCCGTACGGTCGAACTGGAAATCGGACGTATTCCTGTTCGAGAAGAGGACATTCTCGGCAAGATCAGTGCGTTCGACATTGTCGACATGAAGTCGGGCCGCATCCTCATCGGCTGCAATGAAATGGTGGACGAAGATGGGCTCGCGCGACTTGCAGCCAATGGCGTCGACACCTTCCATGTGTTGTTTATCGACAACCTGCTCGTTGGCAGCTTCCTTCGGGACACCCTTGCGCTGGACAAGATCGACTCGACGGAAGAAGCCATCGTCGAGATCTACCGCCGGTTGCGGTCGAGCGACCCTCCCACCTGGGACACTGCGCTTCAGCACTTCGAAAACTTGTTCTTCAATGCCGAGCGCTACGACCTGTCTCGCGTCGGTCGTCACAAGCTGAACCACAAGTTGGGCCTGAAGAACATCCCGCTTGAGCAGACGACGCTGACCCGCGAAGACATCCTCGAAGTCGTGAAGTACCTCATCGACCTCAAGAACAACAAGGGCGCGGTTGACGATATCGATCACCTCGGAAATCGGCGCGTTCGCGCGGTTGGCGAACTGCTCGAGAACCAGTACCGTGTGGGCTTGGACCGCATGGGCAAGGCGATCAAAGAGCGGATGAGCCTGTCCGAAATCGAAGCATTGATGCCCAACGACCTCATCAACAGCAAGCCCGTTTCCGCCGTAGTGAAGGAGTTTTTTGGCTCGAGCCAGCTCAGCCAGTTCATGGACCAAACCAATCCCCTGTCAGAGATCACGCATAAGCGGCGGTTGTCTGCCCTTGGGCCCGGCGGTTTGACCCGTGAGCGTGCTGGTTTTGACGTCCGCGACGTTCACCCGACCCATTACGGCCGCATCTGCCCGATCGAGACGCCGGAAGGTCCGAACATCGGTCTGATTGCTTCCCTTTCAACGTACGCTCGGGTCAACGAGTTCGGGTTCATCGAGACGCCGTATCGTAAGGTCGTTGGGGGTCGCGTCGTCGAAGACGCCCCGAACTACTTCGATGCGCTCGATGAGGAGTTCACCGAAGACGGCAAGAAACACGTCATCGCACAGGCGACAGCGCCTACGGACGCGGCAGGGTATTTTACCGGCGACTTGGTCCCGGCCCGGCGAGGCGGCGAGTTCGCGATGGTCGAGGCGAAAGACGTCACGTTGATGGACGTGTCGTCGAATCAGCTCGTCTCCGTAGCTGCGTCGTTGATTCCGTTCCTTGAGAACGACGACGCCAACCGCGCGTTGATGGGCTCGAACATGCAGCGCCAGGCGGTGCCGGTGATTCGCACCGAGGCCCCGCTGGTCGGCACGGGCATTGAGCGAATCGTCGCGCGCGACTCAGGCGTGACCGTGACTGCGCGTCGCGGCGGATTTGTCGAAGGCGTGGACGCGAGCCGAATCGTTGTGAAGACTGATGATGGCGGCGACATCGACATCGGAGGTGACGTTGACATTTACAACCTCACGAAGTTCATGCGGAGCAATCAGAACACGTGCATCAATCAGCGTCCGGTAGTGAAGCCGGGGGATCGAGTTGAAGCTGGCGAGGTCATCGCTGACGGTCCCGCGACCGACCGCGGTGAGTTGGCGCTCGGCCAGAACGTGCTCGTCGCATTCATGCCTTGGGGCGGGTACAACTTCGAGGACTCGATTCTAATCAATGAACGCCTCGTCGCTGAGGACCTCTTTACGACGATTCACATTGAAGAGTTTGAGGTCTCGGCGCGGGACACGAAGCTCGGCAAAGAAGAAATCACGCGAGACATTCCGAACGTCGGGGACGAGGCCCTCAAGGACCTTGATGACTCGGGCATCGTGCGGATTGGCGCGGAGTGTCGCCAGGGAGACATCCTCGTCGGCAAGATCACGCCGAAGGGTGAGACGCAGTTGTCTCCTGAGGAGAAATTGCTGCGGGCCATCTTTGGTGAGAAAGCCGGCGATGTTCGGGACACCTCGCTTCGGGTGCCGCCTGGCGTGGAAGGCACGGTCATCGGCGCCCAGGTCTTCTTCCGCGAAGGCGCGGAAAAGGACCCTCGTGCGCTCGAAATCGAAGGGGCTGCGGTCCGCAAGATTGAACGTGACCGTGACGAGAAACTACGGACCGCTCGGGAAAGTGCGGCGCGGCAATTGGCCCGCTTGCTCAAGGGACACGTCGCAAGTTCTGCGATCCAGGACACCGAATCTGGGGTGACCCTGGTAGAGGCGGGCGACCCTTGGACATTCGACAACCTGCGGAAGCTCACTGTCGAGTTGTACGAACGTATCGGCGTTGAGGATCGCGGGGTCGAAGCCCAGCTGTGGAACCTGACTGACCGTGCGCGCGCCAAGCTCGATGAGATCAGTGAGCGCTATCGCGCGAAGATCGACCGCCTTCGCAAAGGCGACGAGCTGCCACCAGGCGTCATCAAGATGGTGAAGGTGTACGTCGCGATCAAACGCAAGCTCTCCGTCGGCGACAAGATGGCGGGTCGGCACGGCAACAAGGGCGTTATTTCGAAGATTCTCCCCGTAGAGGACATGCCGCACTTGGCAGACGGCACGCCAGTTGACCTCGTTCTCAACCCCCTTGGCGTACCAAGCCGCATGAACGTCGGTCAGATTCTCGAGACCCACCTCGGCTGGGCCGTTCGTGGACTTGGAATGCGGATCGGCGAACTGCTTGAGACGCATTCGGTCGCCGAACTCCGGCGCCACCTGTCTGACGTGGTCGGGGACCCAGAGGTTGCGGACTTCCTCAGCAAGGCTACCGACGACGAGGTCTTCTCGTTTGCAGAGAAGTACACCGGGGGAATCACCGTCGCGTCTCCGGTTTTTGCCGGCGCAGTCGAGCAGGAGATCAAGGATCTCCTCGAGGTTGCTGAGCTCGATCGCGACGGGCAAAGCGTGCTCTTCGACGGCCGAACGGGCGACGCCTTCCAACAACGCGTGACCGTGGGCGTCATGTACATGTTGAAGTTGCATCACTTGGTGGACGACAAGATCCACGCGCGTTCCATCGGGCCGTACTCGTTGGTCACGCAACAGCCCCTGGGCGGAAAGGCTCAGTTCGGCGGTCAGCGGCTCGGTGAGATGGAGGTGTGGGCCATGGAGGCCTACGGCGCCGCTTACGGTCTGCAGGAATTCCTCACCGTGAAGTCCGACGACGTCGCCGGGCGCACACGGATGTACGAGTCCATCGTGAAAGGCGAAAACGTGCTCGAAGCGGGTCTGCCCGAGTCGTTCAACGTGCTCGTCAAAGAAATGCAGGCGCTGGCTCTCGATGTGGAGCTGGTTGAGGACCGTGAGGCCCTGCGCCAATAGGCGCCCTTTTCGTAGTTCATTTCGTTTCCTTCCATTCATCCATCCTCCGCATCCGCGGGGACCAGACCTGGAGAGCACCGTGCGGGAAATGTTCAACCTGTACGAGCGTCCGAAGAACCCCCTCAACTACGTGGCGGTTCGCATCAGCCTGGCAAGCCCGGAGAAAATCCGGAGCTGGTCGCACGGCGAGGTGAAAAAGCCGGAAACCATCAACTACCGGACTTTCAAGCCGGAACGTGATGGGCTGTTCTGCTCGCGGATTTTCGGACCCGTCAAGGACTATGAGTGTTGGTGCGGGCGCTACAAGCGGATGAAGTACCGCGGTATCACCTGCGAGAAATGCGGCGTCGAAGTCATCCAGTCGCGCGTCCGGCGTGAGCGCATGGGCCACATCGATCTCGCGACGCCGGTCGCCCACATCTGGTTCCTCAAGAGCCTGCCCTCGCGCATTGGCAATCTGCTGGATGTCTCGCTCAAGGACCTCGAGCGCGTACTCTACTGTGAGTCGTATATCGTCACCGATATGGGCGAGACGACGCTGGAGAAGGGTCAGATCCTCGCTGAAGAGGACTACCACGAGATGATAAAAACCTTCGGGTTTGGATCATTCGAAGTCGGAATGGGCGGCGAGGTCATCCGCGACATGTTGCGCGAATTGGACGTGGTCGCGCTGGCGGATCAGTTGCGGACGGAAATGAAGGAAACGTCGTCCGCCGCACAGCGTCGGCGGATCGCCAAGCGCCTCAAGATTGTAGAGGCGTTCCGGGATTCCGGAAACCAGCCCGAACACATGATGCTCGAGGTCATCCCGGTGCTCCCACCGGACCTTCGCCCGCTCGTTCCTCTCGACGGCGGTCGGTTTGCGACGTCGGACCTCAACGACTTGTACCGACGGGTCATCAATCGGAACAACAGACTGAAGCGGTTGCAGGACCTCAACGCACCTGAAATCATCGTTCGCAACGAGCGTAGGATGTTGCAGGAAGCGGTGGACGCGCTGTTCGACAACGGGCGCCGCGGCAAGGTCTTCACGGGCCCGAACAAGCGGCCACTTCGCTCACTTTCCGACATGCTCAAAGGAAAACAAGGGCGTTTCCGCCAGAACTTGCTCGGAAAGCGCGTGGACTACTCGGGACGCTCTGTCATCGTGGTGGGTCCCGAATTGCGCCTTCACCAGTGCGGTCTGCCGAAGAAAATGGCGCTGGAGTTGTTCAAGCCGTTCATTTACAACAAGCTCGAAGAACGCGGGCACGTCACGACCATCAAGGCTGCTAAGAAGCTGGTCGAGAAAGAGCGTGACGAAGTCTGGGACATCCTTGAAGAGGTCATCAAGGAGCACCCAGTGATGCTCAACCGCGCACCGACCCTTCATCGTCTGGGTATTCAGGCGTTCGAACCCGTCCTGATCGAGGGCCGAGCCATTCGCCTGCATCCGCTCGTTTGTACGGCGTTCAACGCGGACTTCGACGGTGACCAGATGGCAGTTCACGTGCCACTCTCGATTGAAGCGCAGATCGAAGCCCGCGTGCTGATGATGTCGACGAACAACATCCTTAGCCCGGCGAACGGAAAGCCCATCATCCAGCCCTCGCAGGACATCGTGCTGGGCGCCTACTACATGACGCGTGAACGCCGTTTCGCCCGAGGCGAAGGTCGTCAGTTCAGCAGTCCGGCGGAGGTTTCCCTCGCCTATGACAGTGGCGAGGTCGATCTTCACGCGCGAATCAAGGTGCGGATGCCGAGCCGGCCGCTTGAGCGCCGGCTGGTGGAATCGCTGACCGAGTTGAATGACGCTCACCTCGTTGTGGGCGTGGACATCGCAGGGAACCACGAAGCGTGGCATGTCCATCGCGGTGTTGTGGACCGACGCGTCGTGGTCGGTGGTGTCGCTCATCTCGGCGAATTTGCGGGCTTGGCTGGCGACGGCGCGGCGATCATCGGTGGCGGCTCAGCTGTGGACCGCGCCAAGGTTCCCGTCGAGGACGTGACCGTTTTATTGGACCTTGGGCACTTTGAGGGTGCGGGAGGATTCGCTCGGCGCACCAGTGGCCTCGGCGTTCCCGCTCACCGTGAGGGCGCGAACGTGTTTGTCGCCTCCCACCATGGTGGCGATCCGGGCTCGCAGGCGAACGCGGCTGCAGGCGTGTTCAAGTCGTCCCGGTCGTGGAAGATTGGCGATCTGCACCTCTGGGCTTGGGAATTGCCTGAGCAGCGCGGCTCGAGTCGCGTCGTGGTCACGTTGCAGCCCGAGGTTCCGTCTGACGGAAAGCAGCCGACACTAGACGGCCGCTTCAACGTCTCCCAGCGGCTGCGGCTGTTGCGGGAGGCCGTCGCATCTGCTCGCTCGGAGTTCAAGGACAATCTGGCACTCGTTGTCACACCCGCTGGGTTCTTCGGGTACGACAATCGGATTCCGGTTTGGGCAGACGGGTACGACGTAGGTGTCGTGGAAGCCCGGGGCGAGACGATTGAGACCACAGTCGGACGCGTGCTGTTTTACGGTATCGTTCCGGAAGAAGTCCCGTTCTCCTTTGTGGACCGAGCCATGTCCAAGAAGGCGCTCGGTGAACTCATCGACCGTTGCTACCGGGTCGCCGGACCGAAGAAGACCGTGCTGTTTGCGGATGCGTTGATGCAACTTGGCTTCCGCATGGCAGCCGACGCCGGAATCTCGATCTGTATGGACGACATGGTCATTCCCCAGAACAAGGGTGTCATGTTGGAGGAGGCTCAACGTCAGGTGCGTGAGACTGAATCTCAGTACAATGACGGCCTCATCACGCCGCGCGAGAAGTACAACAAGGTCATCGACATTTGGACCAAGGTGACGTCGGAGATCTCGGACATCCTGATCAAGGGGATCAGCGAGGAGACGCTCAAGGATCCGGAGAGCGACGCCACGGTGAAACAGGCGTCCTTCAATTCCGTGTTCATGATGGTCGATTCTGGTGCCCGAGGGTCGCCGACACAGGTCCGGCAGCTGGCCGGAATGCGTGGCCTCATGGCGAGGCCCACCGGTGAGATCATCGAGACGCCGATTACCGCGAACTTCCGGGAAGGCTTGACCGTTCTTCAGTACTTCACGTCGACACACGGCGCTCGAAAGGGCCTCGCCGACACGGCACTCAAGACTGCGAACTCCGGGTACCTGACCCGTCGCCTTGTGGACGTCGTGCAAGACACGATCATCTCGGCGCACGACTGCGGCACCACTGAGGGCGTCGAGGTTCGGTCGTTGATTGAGGGTGGCGAGGTCATCGAACACCTACAGGATCGCATCCTCGGGCGCGTCACGGCGGAGGACATCCTCGATCCCTACTCGGACGAGTTGCTCGCGCCACGAGACCTGCTGTTGGACGAGACGCTTGCAGAACGCGTGACCCAAGCTGGCGTCGAACGCGTCAAGATCCGGTCGGTCATGACGTGCGAGATGCGGTGGGGCGTCTGCGCCCTTTGCTATGGGCGCGACTTGGCCCGAGGCGAACTCGTGAACATCGGCGAGGCCATTGGTGTCATCGCCGCGCAGTCGATTGGAGAGCCGGGTACGCAGTTGACGATGCGGACGTTCCACATCGGTGGCACCGCGTCTTCTGTGGCTGCGCAATCGACGCTAGAGCTCAGAACCAGTGGCACAATCTGCTACGGCGAAGGGCTCCAGACTGTGGCGAATCGCGACGGAAAATTCGTCGTCATGTCGCGCACGGGCGACATCAAGGTGCTTGATCTCAAAGGCCGGGAGCGCGAGCGCTACCCGTTGCCCTACGGCGCCGAAGTCTTGGTGCGTGACGGTCAGAAAGTGGCAGCCAAGACGCGAATCGCCGGTTGGGACCCCTTCAACCAGCCGATGCTGTCGTCGGTTGCGGGCAAGGCGCGTTTCCACGACCTTGTCGACGGGCGTTCGTTCAAAGAGGAAGTGGACGCTACGGGATTGTCACGCTTGGTGGTCATGGACCACAAGGACAGTGAGCTCAAGCCTCGCGTCGAGCTCAAGGACGATCACGGCAAGGTGGGTCGTTACTACCTGCCCGCCTCCGCACAGTTGTCCATTCAGGACGGCGCGGACGTCGTTCCTGGCGACGTCATCGCGCGTATCCCTCGTGAGACCATCAAGACAAAGGACATCACGGGCGGGTTGCCGCGCGTGGCCGAGCTCTTCGAGGCGCGCAAGCCGAAGGAAGTTGCGGTCATCAGTGAGATCGATGGGGCGGTATCCTTCGGTCGGGACACCAAAGGCAAGCGGCGTGTGGTCGTGACCCCCGAGGACGGCACTCCGCAAGAGTACTTGATTCCGAAGGGTAAGAACATCACCGTGAACGAAGGTGACTACGTCCGGGCGGGCGATGCGCTCATGGATGGCTCCAACAACCCGCACGACATCCTGAAAATTCAGGGCGAGGCGGCTCTTGCTCGATACCTTGTGGACCAAGTTCAGGAAGTGTACCGACTCCAGGGCGTCAAGATCAACGACAAACACATCGAAGTGATCGTCCGTCAGATGTTGCGCCGCGTCAAGGTTCGCGACGTGGGCGACACGGACTTCTTGGTAGATGAGGTCGTTGAACGCCATCGCTTCGAGGTGGTCAACAGGCAGATCGTGGCGCTCGGTGGCATACCGGCGAAATACGAGGCTTTGCTGCTCGGGATCACGAAGGCGAGCCTGTCTACGGATTCCTTCCTGTCTGCGGCGTCGTTCCAAGAGACTACCCGTGTGTTGACCGAAGCTGCCATTCGCGGTTCAACGGATCATCTGCGCGGTTGCAAGGAGAACGTCATCATGGGGCGGCTCATCCCAGCCGGGACTGGCTTCGCGGCCTACCAGAAACTCGGCATCAGCTTCCGAGATTCCTCTGAGACTGAGCCGTTCTCCGATTTTGGCAGCGCCTAAAACGCTGCCGCTTCAACTGTCCATGCCCGCGCGGCTGCCGAGCGGGTTGACATGGCTCCGATGCGTCTATAGAGCCGCCGGGCTGTACTTCAAGGGTTCAAACGAACATGCCGACGATCAATCAGCTGGTGCGCCATGGCCGGACAAAGCTCCGCCGCAAGTCCACAGCGCCCGCGCTCAAAGGGTGTCCGCAGCGTCGTGGTGTGTGCACCCGCGTGTACGCAACTACGCCCAAGAAGCCGAACTCTGCCATGCGCAAGGTTGCTCGCGTGCGGCTGACCAACGGGATGGAGGTCACCTCTTACATTCCGGGCGAAGGCCACAACCTTCAGGAGTTCAACTCCGTACTTATCCGTGGTGGCCGCGTGAAGGATCTTCCTGGCGTTCGCTACCACATCATCCGCGGCACGCTCGATAGTCAGGGTGTCAACGCGCGTCGCCAGGGCCGGTCTAAGTACGGCGCCAAGCGGCCCAAGAAGTAGGCGGGAGGATTTATGCCGCGTCGTAGAGAAGTACCCAAGCGTCGGATTCTGCCTGATCCCAAGTATGGGGATCTGCAGGTCGCAAAATTCATGAATTGCATGATGTACCAGGGCAAGAAGGCTGTGGCCGAAGGCATCGTCTACGGCGCCTTCGACACCATCCTTGGCCGCACGAAAGAGGACCCGCTCGGGGTGTTCAGGCGCGCCCTGGACAACACCAAGCCATTGGTCGAGGTGAAGTCGCGGCGCGTCGGAGGTTCGACGTACCAAGTCCCGGTCGAGGTGCGGACCGAGCGTCAAGTCGCCCTTGCGATCCGTTGGCTGATCGAGCATTCGCGCAAACGTGCGGGCAAATCTATGGACGAGAAGCTCGCCAACGAGCTGATCGAGGCAAGTCACAATCGCGGAGGCGCGATCAAAAAGCGCGAAGATGTGCACAGGATGGCAGAGGCCAACAAGGCGTTTGCCCACTATCGCTGGTAGCTGACGGCGTGGACTGGCCGTCGGGCGGCACCTCTGCTAGAGGGCGCCGGTTCGTAGGCACCCCACCGCGGAGCCGCGACGAACGAGTCGGATCGCACCGACACAGTCTTTAGGGGCGCTACAGCCCACGGTCCGCAAAGCCTGAGGGCGGCGGGCAGGAACTTCGGAGTGCCAGATGTCGAAAGAGAAGTTCGATCGCAGCAAGCCCCACGTGAACGTGGGAACGATTGGCCACGTGGACCATGGCAAGACGACGCTAACGGCGGCGATCACGCGGGTATTGGCGGAGAGTGGTGGTGCGAAGTTTCTGGCGTATGATCAGAT
>CAMASI010000107.1 GCA_945861065.1 Klebsiella pneumoniae
CGATGGCGCCCGCCGCGCAAGGCGCGGGGTGCAGCCGAACCGAGGAGTACTTGGCGTACTTCGCAGGTTCGGCGGGGTCCCCGCAACGCAGCGCCGCGGGATGCCAGCGAGTCCGAATGCGCAAGTTATTTTTGCGCGGGCCCTTAGCGGTTGCGCTCTGCCCACCATTTGTCCGTGGCTGCGGCGGCCGCAACGGCGTTGTGCACCCGACGGCGCGTGTACAACCAAGCTGGATCCTTGCTGTAGCCGTCCACCGGAGCCAAAGCGCGAAGGGCGTTTTCAGGTCGGTCCACCCGAAGCCATGTTTCCGCTAGGGCGCGTCGCGGGCCCCGCCGGTAGGGGGCGGCGGCGGTCGCGGTCACCCAGGCCTCCGTCGCCGCTCGGTCGTCTCCCAACATCCATGCGGCGCTGCCGCGTAAAGTCCAGGTCCAGAATGCTTCCTGGACTTCCACGCCGTCCAGTGCTGCAAGCGCGGTCAGCGGGTCTCCGTCGAATAAGCACAACGCGGCCAGTGCCAGGCGAGACGAAGGGCCGCGCTCGAGGTCCGGGCGCCAGGCAAGCGTTTCCAGGGCAGCGCGGTCCGTGACCGCGAGGGCGGCTTCCAGGCGCCAATGGGGGTCGCCGGTGAGATCGGCGACCTCTGAGGCTGCTTGGAAGGCCGACAACGAGTCGCCTGAGCGCTCTGCAGCCAGGAATCGTGCCACGGCGGAAAACGCATCCGGGGTGGCGCTAGGTCGAATCGGGAGGCCAACGGAAGCCAGCAGGAGTTCGGCCAATGGGACGGCCGGCCCTTCCAGGTCCGATGCAAGCGCCGCAACCCGCCTGGCGGCCTCCCGATCCAGACCCAAGGCGGCGGCTTGTTCGACGTGCCATGCCGATCGATCCGAAGACGATAAACTCCGTTCGTTGCAGGCCCCGGGAAGGATTGGCCATTCCCCGTCGCCAACGGCCGCGAGGAGGCGAGTTGGGTCCACCGCCGCGGGAATTTGGGATTTGGCGTCGGAGGACGTTGCGACCCAGGTGCGAGATGCGTCGGTGGGGGTGGCTGGCCGGGCGCTGCCATCGGGTCCCCACGCTTCGAGGCGGTCGCCGACGAACGTTGTCCCACCATCTACGTCCACAATGGCAATTCTCGGAGCCTCACCCACCGAGCAAGGACCCGCTGTCTCTGAGCGGACGACGGCCGTGCCGGACCCCCGAAGGTCCTGACCGGCTGTGGTCGGTTCCAACCCCGCGATCACGAGAATCGTGGGGGCGACATCGGTCTGGCTCGCCATGCCCTCACGGCGACCCGGCGTCACGCCCGCCGCCCAAACCATCAGGGGCACGTGCAAGGTGTCGGCGGTCAACGCCCACGGTCCTGTCGATGCCGTGTGTTTTCCACGGTCACCGACGAGAACCGCCGCCGACCCCGAAAATGTGGCCCGCCACCTTCGAATGAGCTGGGCGGCCCGTTGGTCCACGTCCTCGGCCACATCGCCCCCCACATGTACCCACGTCCAAGTCGGGCGACCCGTGGGACGAAGCGCGAGTTCCAGTGCCTGGTCGCTGTTCTGCACGACGGTCGCGGTGTGGAAACCGCGATCCAGACCATACCAATCCTGACCTGGAAGATCGGTGGCGATCGCCCGCGTCCACCAACCAGCGTCGCTTAGACGTTCAGCCAATGTGGCAACGGTAGGGTCCAGCGCCAAGCCGGGTCCTCGGAGCCCGTGCCGCGCTGGTTCTTCGCCCGTTAGGATCGTGGCGAGGCTCGGAAGCGCCGAAGGCGCCGACGCCCAGGCGCGCTCGTAGGTCAGGCCCTCCTGTGCGACATTTTCGAGGCCCGGTAGGCCGGAAGGGACCGTCCCCAAGCCAGCGCCGGACAGGCCATGTACGGTGACGAGAAGGACGTTCACGGGTGGGGCGTCGAGCGTCGGCACGGAGCAACTGGCGAATGATGACGCACTCGCCAGCGAGAGAGCGATTAGGTTGAAGGTCCGAGGGCGGAACCGACAATGGCGACTGAGATGGTCCAACTCCTTCGCCCGCTGCCCTTGTTTCGTACCCTGACGGACGATGAACTCGGGCGGTTGGTGGACATGGGACGCCTCGAGTATTGGCAGCGGGGCTCGGTCGTCTTGGAGCAAGGCGCCTTTGGGCCGCGGATGATGATTCTGGTCGAGGGGCGTGTCGAAGTGTTGCGGCGAGACGCGGATGGCGTTCACCATGCAATCGCCACGCTCGGGGCGGGCGAGGTGCTCGGCGAAATCAGCCTGCTGCTCGACCTGCCCCGGTGCGCCACTGCCCGCGCTGTGACGCCGCTCCGGGTGTTCGCCATGGACAAGTCCGCGTTTCAGGACCTGCTTGACCGCGAAGATACCGCGGCGCTCAAGTTTGCCGTGGAGGTCGCCCGTGCCCTCGCGTCGAGGCTGATCAAGCTCAACGACCTTGTCGTCGCCTTGCTTGCAGAGTCCGAGGCGCTCAAGGAGCGTTTTGCAGCGGCCCGACAGGAAGCGTTCCCCCTTTGGGACGAAGGCTAGCACGACGTCTACCGGGCGGGGTGGCCTCAGGGGCATCACAGCGTCACGACGGTGCTTCTGCCGTCAGCCGTGAACTTGGGCCGAACGTCGAAGAAACGCGCCAGCACGTCCACCTGTGTCGTGGAATGACGCGTGGGCGCGCTGGTTCGGAAAGCACCCCCACCGGCGAGCACCAGCGGCAGGAGCAACTGGTCGGCCAGCTGTTCGCACACGACGGCACCGGCGGCGCGCCACGTGCGCCACGCGTCTACCGCCTCGTCCGCGACCGCTTCGGCGCGGGTGCCCCTTCGTCCATAGGCCGAGAACACCGACGTGAACGCGCTTCCGGCCTCGATCCACAGGGCATTGCCAGGACCTGACGACTCAACATGGCGAATCGTTATTTCGCTGTTTTCGGGGAGACGGCGACGCAGTTGCTCCGCCTCGCGGTCCAACACCCGGCTGGGCATCGCGGCACCGATGACCCTGGCGCAAACGGGGCCGGTCCCGTCGTGGCTGCACAAGTCCAAGGGCGCCACTAGCGCCGTCGGTGTGAGGACGGCGGTCATCTTCCCGCCCCCTGCCGGGTAGAATCCGACCGCGTCTAGCGACAACGCTAGCCCCACGCCGGTCCGTTCCACCGCCGGTCCAAAACTCGACGCGAGGAAGGGGTACGGCGGTGCCCACGGGTTGTGCGTGCCGCCGCTGAGCGTGAGCGTGCTTGGACCGTCCGCCAGCCACAGCGGCCAGCACACGGTCTGTAGGACAAGGCCGGTGCTGCCGGCCCCGCCGAGATCGAGGGTCAGGTCCCTCTGGCGGACGCGCTTGGGTACGAAGCGCAAGCTCGTCGAGCCCAACGCGTCGCCCTCGACGTCGGCCTCTCCCACCAGGACCGCCGCCCGCACCGCTGCCAGGTGCTGACGGAGAAGGCCTGGTTTCGGTCGACCCGCACGAATCGCGTGGATGTGGAATGGCGTCTGCGTGATCAGCGAGGCGGCGAGTGCGGTGCGCAAGATCTGCCCACCGCCCTCGCCTTCAGAACCGTCGAGGGTGATCATGGCTCAGCCCTTCACGCAAAGAACCTGCCGCAGCGTGTGCACGACGTCGACCAGGTCGGTCTGCGCCGCCATCACCGCGTCGATGTCCTTGTACGCTGCGGGGGTCTCGTCGATGACGCCGCTGTCTTTGCGGCACTCGATCCCAGCCGTCATCCGTGCGTGGTCTTCCACGGTGAATCGCTTGCGCGCCGCGGTGCGGGACATCGCCCGTCCTGCACCGTGCGAACAGCTCTCATACGCGTCCTTGTTGCCCTTGCCGCACACGATGTAGGAGCGCGCGCCCATCGAGCCCGGGATGATCCCGAACTCGCCCTTGCCCGCACGGACGGCCCCCTTGCGGGTGACCCAGACGTCGGCGCCGAAGTGGTGTTCGCGCGCCACGTAGTTGTGGTGGCAGTTCACCACGGCTTCGTCCACGTGAATGGGACGGACGCGGTGCGAAATCGCGCGCAGCACCGCTTCCATCATCAGTTCGCGGTTGCAGCGTGCGTAGTTCTGGGCCCAGCCCACGGCGCCTACATAGTCGTCGAACGATTCGGTGCCCTCCGCGAACCACGCCAGGTTCTCGTCGGGAAGTGCTGTGTCGATGGCCGCCATCTCTCGCTTCGCGCGGTCGATGAACGTGGTGCCGATGCGGTTGCCAACGCCGCGGGAACCGCTGTGCAGCATGACCCACACCCGGTCGTCCTGGTCGAGGCACACCTCGATGAAGTGGTTGCCCGTGCCGAGCGTGCCGAGGTGGTTGAGGTCGTTGCCTTTGCCGAGTCGGGGCGTTTTGTCGCAGATCGCCACGTACTCGGCCTCAAGCTGGCCCCACCGACGGCGAACGAGGTCGGGCGCATCCCGCCACGCACCTTGGTCGCGCCCCGGCTTGCCGTCGTGGGAACGGCCGTGGGGCACGGAACGTTCGATGTCGTGGCGCAGCGGACCGAGCCCGTCTGGGAGGTCCGACGCCACCAAATCGGTACGGGCGGCCATCATGCCGCAGCCGATGTCCACGCCCACCGCCGCGGGGATGATGGCACCGAGCGTCGGCACCACCGAACCTACGGTTGCGCCGATGCCCCAATGCACGTCGGGCATGACCGCCACCCAGCCGTGCACGATGGGAAGGGACGCCACGTTGCGCAACTGGGCTGCGGCTGAGTCTTCTACAGGCACACCGCGGGTCCATGCTTTGATCAAGCCGGTTGCGGACGGAATCACTTCGAACGACATCGCACACCTCTGCTTCACTGCTTCGCAAGAGTGATGCCACGGGGCTAGCCCGACTTCGACCCTGTAGGGGACGGGTTTGTTGCGCGGTTGCACGGTCAGATTTCAGGCCGTGAGCGCGCCCATGGGATACGTGTTTATCGTGTGAGATACCCATGGACCGTACGGCGGCTGGCGATCGGCGGCTTGACCCTTCCACGACACGGATGGACGCGGAAATTGGGGTAGACTGCACACATGCATCTATTGCTATTCGGATTCGCCTGCGCGCCGTCCCCTGATTTGACGTTGTACGAGCGGCTTCAAGACGGCGACGGAGACGGGCTGCTTGCATTTCTCGACTGTGACGACACCGACCCCACCATCCACGGCAACGCCGGTGAGCCACTGGGCGAATCCGTCGATCTCAATTGTGACGGAAAAATTCTGTGCGCTTGGGACGCAGACGGCGATGGGTACGGCGTATCCACCGGAACCACTGCGTATCAGGAACCCGATACGTCCTGCGCTGCGGTTTTCGGCGACTGTGACGACGGCGATCCTGCAATCCACCCCGGCGCAAAGGAGCGGATCGGAAACCTCGTAGACGAAAATTGCGACGGAGAAACACAGTGTGAAAACGCGGCGGACGCGGATGGCGACAGCGTCTGTAACGACGTCGACCAATGTCCAGGTGTCGACGACAGGCTGGACGAAGACGGAGACAGTATTCCAGACGGTTGTGACCCGTGTCCCCACGACGAACGGGATGACCAGGATGGGGATGGTCAATGCGACAGCCTCGACCTCGACCGCGATGGGGACGGCACGACCGACGAAGAGGAGTTGGTCGATGGCTTGCGCATCGACAGTGTGGACACCGACGGCGATCTGCTTTGTGACGGTACGCTCGCCGTTTCGTGGTGTGTAGGGGCGGAGATGGTGGAAATGACCGACCCACTCAGTCCCGATACGGACCGGGATGGCCTTCGTGACGGCGAAGAGCTTGCTGTGTGGTTGACCGAGCCAACCAATCCCGACACAGACGAGGACGGCGCAAGCGACGGAGAAGAGGTCACCTACGGTTCAGATCCTTTCGATCCCGATAGCGACAACGACGGCCTTCGCGACGGCATTGAATACGACCTTGGCGGCGATCTCCTTGGCCTGGACGGCGATGGCGATGGCATTACCGACTATGACGAAGTCGTGGTATGGGGAAGCAGTCCAGGAAGCGCCGACGGGGACGGGGATGGTTGGACCGACGTCGAAGAAATCTTCACGACGGGCACCGACCCGAGCAACCCGGACACCGACGGCGACAATCTCAACGACGCTGACGAAGCGGCCTACGGCCTCGACCCCCTTGACCCGGATGCCGATGGCGACGGGATGCTCGACGGCGACGAAATCGCCGCTGGCGCAGACCCGTTCGACGTGGACTCCGATGACGACGGGCTGTACGACGGTCAGGAGGTGGCCGCGGGGTCGGATCCAACGCTCGTCGATACCGATGGCGATGGCCTCGACGACGCGGTGGAAGTGCAGTCTACAGGCACGGATCCGGCACTCGCGGATTCGGATGCCGATGGCCTTTCCGATCCGGTCGAATTGTACGAGACCGGTACGGACCCGACGGAATCCGACACGGACAACGACGGACTGATCGATGGCGATGAAATCGCCGCCGGGACCGACCCGCACGCCCCAGACAGCGACTTGGACTGTCTGCGCGACGGCGACGAAGCTGCTGTCTTAGCCGACCCGGCCGTGTGGGACACCGACGGAGACGGCCTACACGATGGGATCGAAGTGGGGGGCACGCTCACGGACCCTTCGCTGGTCGATTCTGACGTGGATGGACTGTCCGACGCGATCGATGCGGGCCTCGATTGTACGATTGAAGATTGCACATTGTGCCTGAAGAAATTCTATGTTGATTCCGATGAAGATGGTTTCGGAAGCGAAACCGCTGTGGCGTGGGCCGAAGCACCCGAACCAGGGGTGATCTCAGACATGTCGGACTGCGACGACGCTGACGAGACGGTTTACCCTGGCGCGCCAGAGGTATGCGACGACGGACAATTGAACGCGTGCGACGGCGACCTTCTGCTGGCTGAGGATTTCTGTGGTCTTGCGGGGTCGTATTTTATCCCGAGCCTTGCGCATTCGGCGTTGAACACGTCGTTGGCTACCGGTGCCGGGGCGTCTTCGGCGGTCGGCGACCTCGATGGGGATGGAAACCCCGAATTGTTCCTAGGAGCTCCGGACGCGGATGCGCCGTCTACAAACACGGGCGCATTGATCGTCTGGACGATGACGGACTTGGCGAATGTGCCGTTGGACGCCTTTCACGAAGCCGGTGTTTTTGGTGGAACTGGCTACGGCACAACGGTGGCCGCGGCCGATGGTGACGGAGACGGCTTCGTAAATGTCGCCGTGGGAGAGCCGGAAGAGAGCCTTTCACCAACGCAACTGGGTCGGGTTTACCTGTACAACGGTCCGAATATTCCCGACGCTACGAGCCCGGATGCGAAGCTATTGGCGGAAAACGTGGGCCGTCTAGGTAGCGCGTTTGCCGCGTCTCCAGACGCCCTCATGGTTGGGGCTGCGTACGCGCATGTCGTCTATGAGGTGCCCTGGGACGTGGTGGGAACCGACGCTGTGGGCGCGATGGCCACGACCGAGTGGGTCGGTGTGTTGGGCAGCTACGCCGGGAGCGGCCTCGCGCTCGCCGACCTCGACGGCGATGGGGTGGAAGAACGCCTGATCGGAGCGCCTGGCCTGTATGCAGTCGCCATCTTGCAGCCCATCGCAGGGATCGGATCGATCGCCGACGCAGATGCCGTGTTTGAGGCGCCCGCAGTCGTCGGTGTGGGGTCTACGGTGACTACGGGCGACGCGGACGGCGATGGGCTGCCGGAGTGGGCGACCGCGGCGCCTGCGTCCCACAAGGCTTGGTTGATGTCGGCGTCCACCGGCGAGTTGGGCGAGAGTGACGCGATCGCAACATTTGACGACCCTTTGGGCAGCGACGCGGGCGAGTCCTTGTTGATTCTTCCCGATTTCCGAGGGGATGGCGCAGCCGAGTGGTTCGTGGGCGCGCCGGGCGCCGTCCTGTCCGGGAGGGTGTGGTCGATCTCGCTGCCGTGGGCGGGTGATTGGGACCCTTCTTTAGCGACACTGACGCTCACCCACACCGTAGCGGGCGAAGACCTCGGCGCGAGTCTGGCCGCGGTCCCGGATCGCGACGGTGACGGCGCACCGGAATTGTATGTGGGCCAGCGGTCTACGCTCGGTGGGGCGGGATACGTATTGTGGCAATATGAGGGCTTGTAGTATGGCTCTGTTATGGTGGGGGTGTGGCGACGAACCCCACAAAGACCTAAACCACCCTGGTACTCAGGCGGAGGGGGGTGGCCTATTCGACTGGGAGTCTCTGGCGCAGTTCGAAATCGATCCACCGAATGAGACCGCCGACACGACCCTTCCAATCGAAGGTCCGCCCATGGTCGGCGGTGGTGTGACCTGTGCGCCAGAGGGCGTCTGGCCGCTGGGGGCTGGTTCCTTGACTACGGTCATCCTGGACCTGGAAACCGCGCCCGACGCTGTGTGCAACGACGGGAGTCCTGGGGCTTACGCGATTCGGCCCGGTGGAAATGACTGGCTTGTGTTTCTCGACGGAGGGGCGGGTTGCAAGAACTACGGCGAATGCCTTGACCGGTGGTGCGGGAGCGGGATTTACGACAGCACGGATATGAGCACGGGTTCGATTCCGGACTCGCTCGCGGTCGGGGGCATGTTGTCGGCCAGTCCTTCCAATCCACTCGCAGGATTCACTACCGTTTATGTGCATTATTGCAGTTCGGATCTGTGGGTGGGCGACGCCGACGCTAATGTTCGCCTCGAGGACACGGGCGACAGCGGTGACAGCACGGACTACGCCATCCGGTTTAACGGCAATGACATTCTGATGGCGACGCTAGATGAATTGTTGTCGGCTGAGCGCCGGACCGAGTTGCAGGGGCTGCCTGCGGCGTCAGAGATCCGCCAATTTGTATTGGCCGGGGGTTCGGCCGGGGCGCTTGGCGCGATTTACCACGGGGATGAGGTTGCGGAGCGGGTGCGTGCCGTAGCGCCTGCGGCTGATGTCCGGCTGGCCCTGACGGCGGGCCTCGCCTCCGGCGTGCAGGCGAGCGATGACCCGTGGGGTGAGGCGGTTCCGGGCCCTTTGCTGGACGGGCTGCTTGGGTTGGTCGGCTACGCGGATCGGGCCAGCGAGTCGTTTGGGCCGCGCAAGTGGAACGCGCAAGGCGACGCCTCTTGTCTCTTTGCCCATCCGTCTGAGCCGTGGTGGTGCGCTGACTCGACGCATGTGTTGCTCAACGAGGTGGCAACACCATTCTTCGTCGCTCAGGACCAGCATGACTTGGTTTGGTTTTCGATGATGGACGATGTGATCGAGGGAGATGGACCCTTCGCTGGGGCCTACACTGGCGAGATGTATGAGGCTGATATTCGAAATTTGGCGGTCGCAACGCAACAGGTCATAGACCCGAACGTGCCCAGCGAGTACCCAGAATCAGGGCCGCTTCCGGGCGTATTCTCACCCCGTTGTCACCTGCACGACGACTATGCGCGCAATGGTTTTGCCTTCCAATATCTTGAGGTGCCTACCCTTCCTGAAGGACCACCACTCGCGTTCAGCGAGTTGCTCGCCAACTGGCTCTCCGGTGCCGAGCCCACATGGGGTCTCGTGGAGGCGGAGGGAGAAGTAGACTGCGCGGGGCCAATCCCTTAGGGCCCGCGCAAAAATAACTTGCGCATTCGGACTCGCTGGCATCCCGCGGCGCTGCGTTGCGGGGACCCCGCCGAACCTGCGAAGTACGCCACGTACTCCTCGGTCCGGCTGCACCCCGCGCCTTGCGCGGCGGGCGCCATCGAGCCCTCGATGCTGCAACTTATTTTTGCGCGGGCCCTTAGCCCTCGAGGTCTAGCCTCTCCGTCCCGTATTCTCCAAAGGTTTCTGCCTCGATGTCAAAGGCGTCGAGGATGTTGAGGAACATGTTGCTGTGCGGCGTGCCCGCCGGGAAACGCGTGTGCCGCCCAGTCGGTAACGCCCCACCACCGGACCCAAGAACGACGAAGGGCATGTCGTCGAACGAATGGATTTCAGGCGAGGACAACTCGCTTCCTGCCACGATGACGCTGTTGTGAAGCAGGGTATTCCCATCGGTGTCGAGCCTGTCCTCCAGTTTCTGGGCGAACAACGAAAGCTGCTCGATATTCCACGCCCCGATTTCCGCCAGCGCGCTGACGGGGTCGTCAACGCCCGTCAAATGCGAGATCGTGTGGTGGGCTACGTCGTACCCGATAAACGGGTAGGCCTGCAATGCCCCACCAGGTCCAACCATGAATGAACCGACGCGGGTCAGGTCGCACTCGAATGCCAGAACGAGAAGGTCCATCAGGACGCCCACGTTGTGCTCGAACCTATCGGGCTCAAAGGTGACTTCAAAGCTGGGTGTGCACTGTGCCGAAGCGAGCGCATCGATCTGCTGTTCCAATTCGCGGACGGATGTGAGGTATTGATCGAGTTTCGTTTGATCCGATTTCCCGAGTCTTCCGGACAGTGCATTGGCCCGATCAAGGACCAAATCCAACACCGATATGCGAACGGAGCGGCGGGCGACGACCTGCTCTTCTGTGAGGGAGTTGTCGGCCGCGCCGAACAAACGCTCAAATGCGATCACAGGGTCCAGGAGGGGCTGAAGCGGTGTGGATTCGCTGGCCCATGACGTGTTGTGCTGGTACACGCATGTGTAAAACGTACAGTCGATTCCAGTGAGGTGGGCGCCGAGCTGCAACGAGGGAAACGGGGTTGCGCTTCCGATAGCGTTGGCGATGACTTGGTCGATGGAAATCCCGTTCTTGATTGCTTCGTTTTCCGGGTGGACCTCGATATCGGTGAACAGCGACGCTGTGCCGCAATCGTGGGGATAGGCGGTATATTGGCTCCACAAGCCCGAGCGCACGGACAGTCCAGACGGAATCAGCAGTTCGTGGCGCACGCTTTCCAAGGAGGCGAGCACTTCTGTGAGGACGAAGTCCGTTCCTACCGCCGTGGGGTGAAACCGATCCATGGAATGGCCGCACGGCGTGAAGTACGTCAGAAAACGTTTTGGCACGAGACCTAGGTCCGTGGTTGCCCAGGCGGACCTCGGAAGTGCCGAGGGCAAAAACGGTAATGCGAGCGAAACGCCTCCGCCGCGTAGGAATGACCGCCGCGAAGAAGGAGGACTGGCGCTGCTCGGCAGCCGAGAGTGGGTCATTGGGTCACCTCTGACGCAGGGTCGGTGGGTGTCGTGATTTCGGGCTCCCCAATTCGTTGGCGAAATGCCTCCGACAGCACGAGCGCTCGGGCGGCAGGGGCAAAGGCGAAGTTGCCCTCCACCAACGAGGTCTGGATGGCGGCGAGCGTAGGAATATCGGCGTCCGCCGGCCCGCGACCGAGCCCATAAACGAATACTTTTTGGGCAACGCACGCGGGGAGTCTCGCATCGGCGACCAAAGCGAACCCGAGCTCGGATGCGCCGTGTACGACGGTTCCATCGGGCAACGTGCCCACGTCTTCGATTGCGGACCCGTCTTCGTACAGCTCACGCCAAGCGCCATCCGCGTTAAAATGTTCGAACGGCAGACCCAGGGGGTCAATTTGCGAATGACACTCGACGCAACCAGGGGCGGACGCGTGAAGTGCGAGCTGGTCTGATACGCTCAAGCCGTCGTCGGGGATGAAGGCCGGCACGTCCGGTGGCGGCGGCGGTGGTGGCGTGCACAACACGTCCGTCAGCACCCATTGCCCGCGCCGAACAAAACTCGTTCGATCGGGTTGGCTGAGCACCGTCATGACGCCCGCACTCGCCAGTAGGCCGACGCGTCCTGAGTCGCCGTAGGCGATAAGTTGCCACTCTCCGAGCGTGGGGTCGAACGGAATTCCGTAGTGCGCAGCGAGCTCAGCGTTCATCCAGCCGCCTTTCCCGGTGAACAGATCGCGCAGGTCGCCACTACCTAGGAGGGCGTCCTCGGCATTGCGCGACATTTCTTCTTTCATCGCGGCGCGCAACGTTTCGGTAAACGCCGGGTAAAGAATCGCGCTTGGAGCCACGCTGTCCACGGCGCGGATTTCTAGCCATTGGCCGGCAAGATTGTCCACAAGAGAAAGCGCGGCCGGATCGGCAAGCATCCTATCGACCTGGGCGGTCAAAACGGCATCGTCGAGCAGCGTACCGTCGGTGGCGAGGGCGACGAGCTCATCGTCGGGCATCGAGCTCCACAAGAAGTAGGAGAGGCGGGAAGCGAGTTCCCATGCATTGAGCGGCCGAGGTTCAATCGACGAAATGTTAGCGTCCAATTCGAAGCGGAACAGAAAATCTGGGTACAACAAAATGGCCTTGAGCGTGGCGCCGGTGGCCTCATCCCACGTCAAGCCGGAGGATATCGCCTCGTCATAAAGGTCTAAGAGCGCCCCGAACTCCGATTCTTCCACGGGTCTGCGGAATGCGCGGGGTGCGAGCGTCCGAAGTACGAGGTCGGCGCACACCCTGTCGCCGATCGCTGTTGGGTCGCAGGGAATGACCTCCCGATACCCAGCGCTTCGGTCGACAATTCCATCAATGGGCCCAGCTACGGTGTACCTGTCCACGGTGAGGCCGACGAGGGCGCCGTCGACCGGCGAGCCATTCGCAATCGAAATCCCAATGTCGACAATGCCGCCAGTTGACCAAAACTCCAGATGAATCCACTCGGGAAGCGCTGAGAGTGTCGCGGTGCCGACAACAACGTGGTTGACCGTTAGTTCCATGACAGCGGACTCGTTGGTCTCGGAGTTCCCTGCGGCGAGGATGTCCACCGTGTAGGTTCCTTCGCCTGGCAAGGTCAGGGCGGCGTACACCTCCCCTTCGTCGATCAGGCCGAATCCGACGCCTTCGATGGCGGATCCTCCCTCGGAAAAGGTACCGGGCCCCTCGGCTTCCACAGTCGTTGTCGTCGCTGCGACGTCGCCGTTTCCAAATAATTCGTCGACCACACGGTCTGCGGCCGCTTCATACAACTCAAGTTGCAGCGAGGACATCGTTTGGGCGGACGCGACGTTGTCGAAACCCAACGACGTTTCATCCAAGAGGAGGTCTTCGCCCACGGGCAACTGTGTGTAGAACAGCGCCCGAACCGTATTCTGGAATTCCGCGTTGTTGAGGCGGTGAACAGTCACGGTGCCCTGATCGGGCTCTGGGGGCGCCATGACCTCAGAACTACCGCCAGCCGACGGGTCGTCCCCCTGGCAAGCCCATAGCGACAACAGGATTTTGACCATGGTGGCTCCCGCATGAGAGTATGCCCTTTGGGCGGGCATAACGCCAGCGAAGTTGTCGTGCAGTTGTCAATCGCCGCGCTGGCGGGCCTTCCTGCGCTGGCTAGACTGCACACATGACGCTGCTCTTGTTGTCGGCCTGCATTCCGGCCATCCCGCCTGCGACCCATTTCACGCCCGTGGTCGCGGGAAGTGCGACGGCGTCGCCAGCGACCTCCGTGGACGTTTCGTCGCTCGGTCCCTCGCTCGCTGTGACCCACACGCGTCCGGTGGTGGGGGCACCCATGTTGGCCGGCGAGGTTCGCGTTCAGGCAGCGATTCCGCACGGGCAGGGTGGATTCGCGCTGTGGTTGCGAACACGGGGTGACACCCACCAAGGGGGACATTTTGGGGTCCGATTGGGTGCCGATGCAGGCACCGGCGACATTGCGGGTTTTCTCGCGTGGAATATGCCACATGCGGGCGGCTCGGTGCATTTTCAGGGCGCGGGCGGCTTCGGCGAAGGTGAATTAGGCGCTTGGGCGTTGACCTGGGGTACGGAATGGCAACAGCCAATTTCGCCGGATCGATATTCTGTCGTGATTGTGGATTCCGAGGGGAACGCCGCGACGGTTCTGCCGGTTCCCTCGTTGTGGACGACGTTGGACACCCGTGTAGACCTCCCGATCGACCAGCGCGTGGCCCTCACGTTCGGCGCAGGATTGCAGCTCGTCTTCATTCTTCCCGTCGGCTTGCCCGTTCCGCTGGGCTCGGTAAGCGGAGGCGTGCGATTCTAACCGGGCGCGATCCCCACAAGCCGGACCCGACCCGCTCCCGGTCCCGCTCCCGGTCCCGCTCCCGGTCCCGCTCCCGACCCCGCTCCCGGCGTCGCCCCTGGAAGCGTCAGCGATCATTCTGGAGCTTCTTCGCCAAGGCTACGAGCATCGCCACGACGCGATCGAGCTGCTCCTTACCG
>CAMASI010000108.1 GCA_945861065.1 Klebsiella pneumoniae
GGGCGCTTAGGGCCCGCGCAAGAATAAGTTGCTGCATCGAGGGCTCGATGGCGCCCGCCGCGCAAGGCGCGGGGTGCAGCCGAACCGAGGAGTACGTGGCGTACTTCGCAGGTTCGGCGGGGTCCCCGCAACGCAGCGCCGCGGGATGCGAGCGAGTCCGAATGCGCAAGTTATTTTTGCGCGGGCCCTTAGTCAGCGGAGCAGGACCTGCCAGCCGACAGGCTGCGGGCCATCCCAGTGATCGATGTCCAGCACGTACGTTGATGAAGCCAGAACCGCGTACGACAATTGTTCCGGGTAGCTGGTGCCCCAGGACTCAGTGAGGGGATTTCCGAGGGCGTCGGACAGGTACAAATCAAGGTCGGCGCCGTCCAAGCCATCACCGGTCCACCAAAGGACAACCGTAGCGCTGGCGTCGGCGGCAGGTTGCCATACGAGTGGGTCCTCGTCTTGGGGAGAATCGACGCTCCCACACACGGTAGCCGGAAGGTTGACAACGCCGAGGTCGACGTTGCCAGATTCTGTCAGCGTACCCAGTCCGGTGACGGTGGAATCGACGATGGTTTGAGCGCTGGTATGACCGGCCGCGTCGTTCACCACGGCCGTCCAACTCCGAGACACGCCTGAACACGGGATGACGTCGTCCCAAACCGCTACGCTGGTCCCGGTGGGTGCCCAAAACAGCAGATCGTCCGGGAAACGATAGGTTCTCACGTCTACGCCAATGGCCAGCGTGAGATTGCCCCCGGACAGGTCGCCATCGCCGTCCGCCACCGAGAAACCCACCAAATATCGGTTGTTTTCGGGCGTGACGGAAATGCTGGTCAGCGTCGGCGTTGGGCTGAGGGGGAGTGTTCCGGTTTCGCCGGTGTCCGTGGTTGGCGGAACGGTAACTGCAGATTCACCCGTGTCAGGCACGCCGCTGGTGTTTGGGGGCCCGAAAATGTACGGGCAACCGGCGAACAACAACGAACCCGCGGCGCTCACAGTAGGCCGCCGACCACGCACAGGGCGCCACCACCCGCAAGCACACCCGAAGTCACGCTCAGCGCGTTGGTCCACCGGTAGCTTCGTTCGATTTGGTTCGGGGTGCCCCCAGCGATCGCATCGTTGTAGTCGCCGCGTGCCACCCAGGCGCCTCCGAGGGCCGCTGCGCCTGCCATGCCAACGGCAAGTCCCCCAGCGATGAGCCCACGTTGCACACGTTCTGAACGGGGAGGGGGCGGCGCAAGCGCGGTGGGGCCGGGCTCGGGGGTCACGGCGTCGGCTGGGGGCACCATGGCCACAGGCGCAACTTTGAGGTCATAGGGCGGCGGAGGGCGCCCGGCCGGCATCCAGGCGGACAAGTCGACCTGGCCGGCTTCGCCACCCTTCTGAAATACATAGGGCCGAGTGGTCGGGAATGCAGCGCCCCGAGTGCCGTCCACGACGGTAAATCCGGTCGCCGGGATCGGCACTGGAAGTGTTTCGCCCGGAGGGAGCTCACCCGCTAGTTCCCAGTCCATGCGCAGCGGGTGCCCAGGCCCACCCCAACTGGTCGGAAGTGTGACCGCAGGCCAGGCGAAACGCGCGGCCTGAAATGCAGAGATCGCGAGTGCGTGGTCGCTGGCGCTGAATGCGACGAGCGCCTTGATGCGGTGGTAGGTTGCGGCCTCGACTGCGTCGACAGGGTCCTCGAGGCAGCCGAGCACGCGCCCCGCTTCGTCCGCACTTTGTTGCAATCCGATCAGGTCGAGGGATTCAAAAGACGCCTCGGCCATGGCGACGGCACTTCGCAAAGAAGCGCGGTCACATCCTGCGCGAGCAGGCAGGATCAGGAGGAGGGCAGTCCACACGACCCCTTCTATCGGCTCAACGCGCGACACACCGTTGGAAGGCGGCAGAACAGCGCAGCGTTACCGTTTCGCCCTGTCGGACGGTCACGGTTCCTGCTGGAACTGGTCCCTCAGAAAAGACGGCCGATACCGACCAGGTTCCCGGTGGCACAGGGCCTGGGCGGGCCCTTTGGCCCTCGGAGCCGATGAGTTCAACGTCTTTGGCGTCGCCTTCGAGACGCACGGTTCCGGTGGTTGGGCCAGCGGGCGGCGCTTTCTCGGGAGCGTCGGGAGGTGGCGCTGGGTTTGGTTGCGGCCTTGGTGTTTGTGGTTCCGCCGGTGGCGGAGGGGGTGGGAGGGAGACGGTAGGCGCGGGTTGGACGGACCACCAGATCGCCACGACGACGGCGACGAGCAAGGAGACGAGGGCGGCGCCCGCGACGAGCACACCCGCTGCCGCCCCGCCGAACACGGCGAGCCCCCGGGAGCGGCGGGAGAACGCAGAAGGAAGGCTGGGTGCAACCGGCACATCCGAAAGGCTCTCCGACAGGAGCGTTCCGACCCGCTGGTCCGCGGACTGGCCCGGCGTCACAGGGACATTTCCCCGTGCCCAGTCGCGAAGGTCCGCGCCCGGCATCTCCAACCTGATGCTTCGGGCGACCATCTCCACCTGGCGCGCGACCGGACGAGCGCTCGGTTCCGATGCGCGCATGCGGGCTGCCAGTTCCAGGGCGCGCTTCATGTCGGGCGTGGCATCCGGCGGAGGACTGGCGGCGCGACCCGTCGGTCGTTTCCCAACGACCAATTCGTGCAGTACCACGCCCAGGCTGTACACGTCGCCTGCGCTGCCCTCCTCGCCGTCAAGTCGCTCGGGGGCGATGTAGCCAACCGTTCCGCCGATATGGTCGCTCGTCGACGCCTCTCGCGTGCGAAAAGCCGCTCGGGCGATTCCGAAATCGAGGATCTTGACGTTGCCGGAGGGCGTCACCTGGATGTTGGCGGGTTTGACGTCGCGGTGAACCAGGTGGAGCGGTTGCCCGTCGTTTCCCGGATGATTCCACAAATTGTCGAGGGTTCGGGCGACCTCTTCGATGATTTCGAGTGCGATGCGCGGGGGAAGTGCGCGATGGTGGAGCAGGTGTTCGCAGCTTGTGCCGTCCACGAGTTCCATCACTACCGCCCATTGGCCGCCCAGACGAATGGGCGGATCCACGGCCACGATCCCCCGGTCGCGACAGAGGCCCAGGAGCCGCGCTTCGTCTCGGAAACGGGCCAAAACGCCCTCCGAGGGGTTGGTATTCGTCAGGAGCTTGATGGCGACGTCTTTCTCGAAACCTTGGGGTCCTTCGAGTCGCGCACGGTAAACCACGCCAAAACCGCCTCGCCCCAGCAGATGGGTGATGCGGTACCGGCGGGCCTCGGTTCCTGAGACGGTTTGGTTCGTGGCCAAGCGCAGCTTGGGATAACCTCCCCGGGGCGACTCACACGTTGGACGCTGCCATCGACCGGATTGAAACCGCCCTTGTGCGCTACGCAGTGGCTGGGTTGGGACGGTTGGGGGACACGGTACCGGCCGAACTCGAAGCCCTGCGGCAGGTGGCGCACCACGCTGGACTCATCCGCGCCGAGAGAGAAATTGAGGCCCTATCGACGGTGGTGGACCGTTGGACGCGGCGGGACCCGCTGTTTCGTCCAGACGCGTGGCTCTCGGGGTTGTCGCGCGTGTTCAGCCTGCTGGTCGCTGCGCGTCGGGTAGAGGGAGCCTCGGAGGAGATCGTTCGCGCCGTGCTCGGCGAGGTGCGAAGGACCTACCATCCTGTGAAGGGTGCGCTCGTCGTGACAGCTTTGGGCGCCCACGGATGGGTGACCGATAGTGGCTTCGTGGGCGTCACCGTCGCGCTTAGCGCGGAAACGCTGGTGATCCTTGTGTCCAATACGCGGCCGACGCTGGCGATGACGTCGCCCCAAGGCCTGTGGAACCTCCCGCTTTCCGAGGGCACGGGCTTGTCGCCGGCCGACCTCGCGACCGGCGCGTGGCGTCTGGAGAATGCGCGCGTGTCCGACGATGGGCGGCTGAGCATGGCGGCGGGCCTTGTGGTGACGAGACTTCCGCCGCCCGGTCTTTCTGCATGGGAGCCCTACCGGGTAGCAGTTTGGACGGACCTCGTGGACCGATTGACCGGGCCGCCCGATCCGTTGGCGTCATCAGCCGCCGTGTTTGTCTTGTTGGAACCTACTGACGTCAGCGAACCCGTTTCGGACGAGGTGCGCAACCAGGTCGTTGTACGCCTTTGCGATTCTGTGGGCGCCGAGGTTCGGGTCGTCGTCACGGTCCGACCCGAGACCGCGATCCTCCGCGAAAACCTGGCTTGGGTGGCGGCGAACCCTCATCGGCGCCCGATTGGCTGGTTCGGGCGCTGCGATGTGGACGCTCACGGAATTCGCCTGGATGTTTGGACGTTGTTGTTTGATGGCGCTGTTCGCACGCGCCGCGGGTTGGCCAACGTGGTGCACGTGACGATGGAAACGCTGTCGGCGGGGCGACTATGAGCGCCGAACGCGTACTCGGCGCGACCGCGGACCTCGTTCGGGGGCTGGCGTTGGGAGGATTGGCCTCGGCGGGTGCGTCTGTTCGGGAGGAGCTTGTTGGCCTTGCGTCAGACTTACAGACGCAAGGGCTGTCGGTCGGCGCGTTTCGAAGCCGTGCGCTCGGCGAGGCGCTTGCGGACAACCCGACAGCTGCGGGGCGGGCGCTGTTTGCGTTGGTGACCTGGCACCGACTCGTTTCCCAAGGCGTTTCGAAAGCCTCGCTGAGATCACGACTGGGCGGAACGGCCGACGGCGTGCCCGGGGAGAAGCTGGAGCAGCGTTCGTCCGCCGTCGTTCACGTACATCGCGTGCACCTACGAGGCAGGCGAGTGGAATTGGAGGGCGTGGACCTCAATGACGGGGCTCGCGTGGCGGTCACGGACCTGGTGCACGATCTGTGCGATGACGATCCCTTCGACTCGCCGATCAACAGCGCGCTCTTCCAAGCGAGGGTCCGCCTTCGCGACGTCGTCGAACGGCAAGTTCGCCTTGAGTGTTTTCCGGTGGAGCACCGTGGCCGGCTCCGGCACTTTCAACCCGCCTTGTCGGTTCGTGCCACATTGGGCGACCCGGTGGGTGGGTTCGCGGTCCCTACACTGCGGGGTGTTGTCCATCAGGAAGGCGGCATTGCCAAGCTGGACGGCGCGTTCGTCCGACCTGAAGGCCCTCGGAGTAGGGTTGTGCTCGGACGCCTGTTGATCCGCACTGACGGGCGACCGGTGGAAGTGGATGTTTGCACGGTACCGGGCCCGGAGGGGCCGCGATTTGGCCATTTGACCCACGGAGCCACAACGTGGTGGGGGACTTCGGATCCGCGGGGCTGGCCCCTGACGACCTCGGCCAGGGCGGGTTGCGCGTTGCCATCGGAAATCCTGAGTTGTTCCGAGGAGGTCCGACGGGCTCGGTGGGCAACGCTGTGGACCCCAACGGCCATCTGGCCTTCTCCTTCGGAACTGCGCGCGTTGGCGACGACCGAGACTGGGCAACTGCCGGCGGATCGGCTTCGTGTGTTTGTACTGGCGGCGCTCGCGACCGATTCTGCAGACCACGCGCTGGCATTGGCGCGTGAACAGGGGCAGGAGGCGGAATGGTTCTGCTGATTGGACTTGTGGGTTGCCCGAATGCACCGGCGGTGTGCGAAGGCACGTTCTCCTGTGACACCCGAGCTTGTTGGATCCGCATGTGCGGCGGCGACTTCGTGATGGGCGGCACGGGTGAAGACGAACTGCCGAGGCACCCCGTGCACTTGGCAACGTTTGAACTCATGCAGACGGAGGCGAGCGTCGCTTCGTACCGGACCTGTGTGTCTGCCGGTGCTTGCCCGGCGGTCAACAGTACCGTCGCTTGCGTTTGGGACAACGATCTCGTCGCTCAGACCTGCCTGTCTTGGGACATGGCCTCCGCCTATTGCACCTGGATGGATGCGCGTTTGCCAAGCGAATCCGAGTGGGAGTTTGCGGCGACAAACCGCGGGCGAACTCAGTTGTACCCATGGGGAGACGCGGAGCCTACCTGCGATCTCGCCGTGCTCGGTTGCGGGGCGCCCTGTGATGGTCGGACACGCCGACCCTGCAGCCGCCCTGCGGGAACGTCGGCCCAGGGGGTCTGTGACCTCGCAGGCAATGCCATCGAGTGGGTCGCCGACGGGTACCATCCTACCTATGCCGGTGCGCCGGATGATGGGAGCGCGTGGGAAACCCCGCCTTTCAACTGGCGTGTGATGCGGGGCGGCGGCATTGGCAGTTGCGCCGAACCGAAGAGTGCCAACCGCGTGTACCACGAGGGTGAATTCACCTACGGCGGCGCAGGCGTTCGGTGTGCGCGGGACACGTCGTCACGGGCCGCGGAGCGCACTACGCCAACGACCGAGGGCCCACGATGAGCTGGACGAAGTTGGCGGAAACGGCGCGCGCCTGGATGGCGGCGGATCCAGATCCGGTCACGCGTGCGCAAGCCGAAGCTTGGCTCGCCGCGGGCGACGAATCGTCTCTGCGGGAGGCCTTTGGCGACCGTCTGCGGTTTGGCACGGCGGGCCTGCGCGGACCGTTGGGCGCTGGCCCGAATCGGATGAATCGTTTGACTGTGCAACGCGTTTCCGCGGGACTCGTGGGTTGGTTGGACACGAAGAACGACGGGCGGCCGGTTGTGGTTGGCTACGACGGGCGTCGTGGTTCAAGAACCTTCGCCGCAGACGCCGCGGCGGTCGTTGCGGCGTCGGGGCGTCAGGTCTTCTTGTATGAAAGCACGGTTTCTACACCGGAGTTGGCGCATGCTGTGACAGCGTTAGGTTGTTCGGCGGGTGCGATGGTGACCGCGAGTCACAATCCGCCTGCGGACAACGGATTTAAGGTGTACGGCAGCAATGGGGCGCAGATTCTTCCGGTGGACGACCACGTCATCGCGGAATTGGCCGAGACGGTAGCGATTCCCGTGCTGGGGGAATCAGAAGCCGTCGCCCGAATCCGAATTCCTCCTGGTGCGGTGCGAGAGGCGTGGTTGACCTGTGTGCTCGCTCAACGGGTGCACCCGAATGCGCACAGCTCGGGACTCAAGATTGTTTACACAGCAATGCATGGTGTGGGCAAAGACCTGTTGCTGACGCTATTTCGGCGTGCTGGGTGGGCGGAGCCCATCTTGGTTTTGGCTCAGGCCGAACCCGATGGCGAATTTCCAACCGTGGCATTTCCAAACCCCGAGGAACCGGGTGCGCTGGACCTGGCGATCGAGACTGCGCGTGCCCACGACGCGGACCTCATCCTAGCCAACGATCCGGACGCCGATCGGCTTGCCGTCGTCGTACGATCGGGCGACGACTGGTTGCCACTCACTGGGAATCAGGTCGGAATTTTGTTGGCGGATGACCTGCTTATTTCCGGTCCGCAGGGTGCGAATCGAATGGTGGCGTTGAGTTTGGTCAGTACGTCCATGTTGGCGGCGGTGGCGCGCGCTCACGGCGTGAAGTGCGTTGAGACGCTGACCGGATTCAAGTGGATTGCGGCGGCGGCGATTGCCCACGACGAAACGGGAGGTCGATTCGTTCTCGGCTTTGAAGAGGCGCTTGGGTACTCGGTCGGCTCCACGGTGCGGGACAAGGACGGCATCAGCGCCGCGCTGATATTCGCGGATTTGGCCGGGCATGCGCGCGCGCACGGCAAGAACGTTTTGGATCTGCTGGAATCGGCCTACCGTTCTTATGGTTTGTTCGAAACCGGGCAGAAGAGTTTGACACTACCCGGAATGGACGGCGCTGAGAAGATCGGCGCTGCGATGAATCGCCTTCGGGCAAATCCTCCAGTACGGATCGGCGGTGTGGAAGTTCGTGTGTTCCGCGACCTTCAACGGGGTGTTTCGCTCGACATTATTGCCGGACGGGAGTCGCCTATCGACATGCCGCCGTCGAATGTGCTGGCCTGGGAGCTTGCGGACGGCACTCGCGTCTTGGCCCGGCCTTCGGGCACTGAGCCTAAGATCAAGTTTTACGTGGAGGTGAGGGAAGCCGTGGCAGCGCATGAGCCGCTGAGCGAGGCCCGGCTTCGGGCCCAGGTCCGAGCGCGCACCACCAGCGAGGCAATCGTGCGTGCGGCTGGCCTCTCGTGACGGCTCAGCAACCGTCGAGGCAGGTCTGGCGCTGCTCCATCGTCTCGGCCGCGCCGCAGCATTTCTCGCAGTAGCCAGTCGCCCAGCAATCGACCATCCATGGAAGTACGTCGGTATCAGCGTCGGAATCTGCGTCTGCGTCTGCGTCAGCGTCTGAATCCGCGTCTGCGTCTGCATCGGCATCGGTATCGGAGTCCGCGTCTGTGTCGGCGTCGGCTGCCGTAGGGAGGGTGGGGTCGGTGGGTACATAGTCGGGAGGGACGTAAGGCTCATTCACGTTTGTGGGGGCATTGGTGTTTCCGCCCGCGGGCTTCGTTAGCGGCTGCGGGGGGCGCGGCTGCGTTCTTGTTCGCCTTGGTTCGTTCCAACGAAGCGGGACAACAGCTGCCGAAGGACCGGCTACGCGACACGGTAGCGCTCGCCTTGTTCGCCGCGTTTATGTTTGTGTTTACGCTGCGCTCGAAACGCAATGTCGAGTACTTCGTACCTTTCACGCTGTTGGCCGCGGCGAGCGCGTGGGACCTCTACGCATCGGGGCGAGCTTGGGCGTGGATGGGGTCGGTCCAGAGCAGGACCGTGCGCTACGCCGCTGCGCTTTTCGTCGCGGTGGCGCTGTCGCGTGTGGCGGCGCGGGACTTAATGGGCGTGCGCGCCGATTTCGACTCGGGCTCGTCGCCGACGAAGTACAGCGGTCTCAGCGCGTGGTTAGCGCAGAACACACCGGACGGAACGCTTGTGTGGCACAACGACTGGGACGACTTTCCATTTTTCTTCGCCCAGGGAACGAACAATCGCTGGCTGGTTGGTTTGGACCCGGCCTTTTGGTTTGTCCGGGACCCCGAGCGTTTCCAGGAGTGGGTAGACATGACGCAGTCGAGGATCACCGACAACCTCGCTGAACGAATCGTGACGGATTTCGGGAGCCACTACGCGTTTGTAGACCGTGATCACCGGGCACTAGAAAAGGCGTTCTCCAACGACCCCCGAATGATCAAAGTTTACGGCGACGGCGATGGCACCATCTTTTTCGTCGAATGAAACGGGTCCTCATCGTATTGCCGGTTCTGAACGAGGCGTTGGTGCTCGAGCAAAGCGTCGACACGCTTCGTGAATTCTGTCGTCAGCACCTTTCCGACTTCGATTGGCGCTTGTTGATCGCGGACAACGGTTCTTCTGACCGAACGGTGCACATTGCGCAATCCCTCGCGTCGGCGCATTTGGGGGTGGATTTTGTCACGAGCCCCCTACGAGGCCGTGGCCGCGCTTTGGCGAACGCGTGGACGCGTGCACTCGGCAGCGCTGACGTGCTCGCCTACATGGACGTGGACCTGTCTTCTGACCTCAAGGCTCTCCCGAATCTGCTGCGCGCGATTGGCGACGGCGGGGATGTCGCCTTCGGTTCCCGCTATGAATCTATGTCTCGTGTGCAGCGTTCTTTCCTTCGGGAAGTGACGTCACGTGCGTACCTTGGTTTGGCGCGTCGTTCGCTGGCAATCCGCGCGGGTGACCTGCAATGCGGGTTCAAGGCGGTTTCTGCGGACGCATGGAGGCGCCTTGCAGGCCGCGTGACTCATCCGGGCTGGTTTTTCGACACCGAACTCCTGCTTTGGGCGGAGCGCGACGGTTTGCGGACCGTGGCGGTGCCCGTGTTGTGGGTGGAAGCGAGGAATGTGCGGCGGAGGAGCACGGTCGGCGTGGTGCGGACGACGCTCGGGTATTTGTTGGACGTGGCGCGGCTGCGCCTGAGGTTGTGGGGTCTGATCGGATCGGCCTACCGGGCCTGAGGCGTGCCGTGGGCGACCGCAGCGACCAGCAGACCGGCAGCAAAGGCCTGACCGAGTCCGAGCCAGGAGGCCCCGACGAATAGGCCGCCCATGCCGTAACCAAGCAGCGTCCCAACGACCGCCGACAGGAGCAGGCCGGTCGCTGCCCTCGGACCGAAGTGATGGTGCCCGAAGCGCCAAGCCGTGAGGCCGACCGGCACACTATGCAGCGCGACTGCCGCACCTAGGGCGCTATCGCCTGCCACTGCCAGGGCGACGCCGTCCGCCATACCGTGCAGCGCGAGTGCGGCGGCTCCAGCGGCGCCTGCGGTGTCACCGTCGATACCAAGACGATGGGCGAAATAAGCTGCGCTGACGCCAAGAAGGGCGGCGGCCCCTGCCGCCGGACCTGAGGCGGCCCATGCCTCAGGAATGACCTCGAAGGCCAGGAGCGCTGCGACGGCGATTCGCAGCGCCACGTCGGTCCATCGCGACCATCCCGTGGGGATAGCGGCGTTCAAGGCGGGTGCTGCAGCAAGTGCAGCCAACGTTGCGAGGAGCGCGAGCGGCAAAGTTCGGCGCGCCTAACGGGTCTGGCGGGCGAGCCCTCCTCAGAAATCACCGGTTAGGCCGATGGTGGAGGCGGGATGTCGACGGGCGTGCGATTGTTCGAGGTGAGCCTGCGGGACGGCCTGCAGAACGAGCGCGCGATCCTGCCCACGGCCACCAAGCTCGCGGTCCTCGATCGGCTCGTGGCAGCGGGTTTGCGTGACATCGAAGTCACATCTTTCGTTCGACCGGACTTGTTGCCACAACTTGCGGATGCCTCGGACGTCATTGCCGCGCTTCCGACGTCCTCCGATGTGCGTTTTTGGGCGCTGGTACCCAACATTCGTGGCTTTGAGCGGGCGCTGTCTTCGGGCGTTCGTCATGTGTCTACCGTGCTCAGTGCGAGCGAGACGCACAACAAACGCAACGTCAACGCGACCGTTCGTGAATCGCTCGCGGCGCTACAGCGCGTGGTTGCGGACGCACGCATCGAGGGTCTGACGGTACGGAGTTACGTGTCCACGGCATTTGGTTGTCCCTACGAGGGCGCCGTCGATGCGGCTCGGGTCGTGGAACTGGCGCTCGCCTTCCGGGCGGCCGGCGCCGACGAGGTCGTGTTTGGCGATACCGTTGGGGTGGCGACGCCGCGGCAGGTCGAAGGGCTCGTGCAAAGGGTAATGGATGCCGGTCTCGAGCTAGATCGCCTCGCGCTGCACCTCCATGACACGCTCGGCATGGCTGTCGCGAATGCCTGGGCGGCCTATGAAATGGGTGTTCGAGCGTTCGACGGGGCGGTCGCGGGGGTCGGAGGCTGCCCGTATGCAGCGGGTGCTGCCGGAAACGCTTGTACCCAGGACCTCGTCTATTTGTTTGAGCAGGCTGGAGCGTCCACGGGTGTGTCTCTGGAGGGCCTTGCGGCCGCTGGAAACCTGCTCGAGAGCGCACTCGGAAGGGAGTTGCCTGGGCGCGTGCATCGCTTCCAGGCGGCGAACCGAATTCGAATCGCTTCGGCACGGAGTGCTTGACCGTGGACGGGGCCTTTCTTCACATCGTGCAGGGTCCGCGGAAGGGCCTCAACGTGCCTTTGGCGAGTGGACAGCCGCTGGTGGTTGGCCGTAAGCGAGCCGACCTCATCCTCGACGATCCGTTGGTCAGCGGCGCGCATTGCCGCATGCTGCTCAAGGACGGTCGTGTGACGCTTCAGGATCTCGGAAGCACGAACGGGACGTTGGTGGACGGACGGGTGGTTCGAGAATGTGTCTTGCGCCCGGGGTCCGAAATTGCGGTCGGCGGTAGCCGTTTCATCCTGTACTTTGGCGAAAACAAGGTTGGCTCCACGGAGCAAACAGGCTCCGGCGTCGGGACGCAGACGGACCTGGCTTGGTTGCTCGACGAAGAGCTGGTGGAGGTCCGGAAGGGAGATCCTGGCGCCGCAGACTTGATCAAACACGACCTGCAGTTGCCCCCAGGGGTCAGCCCCGTCCTAGAAGTGATGGCGGGCCCCGACTCGGGGAAGGTGTTCAAATTCACGAGGGGGAACGTCTCGATCGGGCGCAATACGGGTGAGGTGCCCTTGTCGGACGGTGAGGTGAGTCGACACCATGCGGTGATCGAAGTGTTTGGCCGCGAAATGATGTTTTTGCGCGACCTGGGAAGTACCAACGGAACCTACCACAATGGTCGGCGCGTCTCGGTGGTTCGACTTCGGGGTGGGGACAATCTCGGCTGCGGCCGCACTGTGTTGCGGCTGATGGTCAGCGGATGAACTTGAGACTTGCGCGAATGTCCGAGTAGCCGCGCTCGAGCGCGTCTGCTGCGGCAAGAAGGGCGTCATCCACACGGTCAGGTAGCGCGGGGCGGAGGATGAGGAACAGGTCGCCCGGTCCCGCACGCCCCGGAACGCCTTTTCCGCGAAGACGGAGTTTTGCTCCCGTCCGCGAGCCCGCCGGGATGTTGACCTTGACGTCGCCATCTAGGGTCGGGACGACGATGGACGCCCCTCGCAACGCCTCCGCGATCGTGACCGGAACGTCCATGTCGAGGTCGTTTCCTACGCGACGCAGGACCGGATGTTCGGCGACGTCGAGGCGCACGACGAGGTCGCAACCGCCAGGCCCCCGGCCCTTCAGCCGAACCTTTGCCAGGTGCGCGGCGCCCTGGGGCACTGGAACGCGGATCGTTTCGGATCGTCCGTCCTCGTACCTCAGGTGCATTTCCTGATCTCCCCCTCGGATGGCGTCCACGAGCTGAAGGCGAAGCGTCGCCTCGGCGTCCGCGGGACGTTGGGCCCGGCCCCGACCACTGTTGCCACGAAAACCCCCGGCGCCGAACATCGAACCAAACAGGTCCCCGAGGTCCACGCCACCCCCACCGAACGGGTTGCCCCCGGCGCCGGCCCCGCGAAACGTGCGGGCTCTCGATGGGTCGAAGCCAGCCTGCAAGGAGTCAGAACCGAACTCGTCAAAGGCACGTCGTTTTTCCGGATCTGCTAGGATCTCATTGGCCGTATTGACCTGTTTAAAACGCGTTTCTGCCCCTGGAGTCTTGTTCAAGTCAGGGTGGAACTTCCGGGCGAGCTTGCGGTAGGCCTTGCGGATCGTGTCTTCATCGGCGTCGCGGGCCACGCCGAGCACCTCATAGGGGTTCACCGGTCCTCCGTTAGCGCCGACCAGATACCCGCCAGCCGGGATGGGGCAAGACCTTGACACGCCGTCGGGCAGGATCTTAGCAGCGCCGGGCGCCGGGCGGGTTCCCGCTCGGTGTGCTGGCGTAGCTCAATCGGCAGAGCAGCTGATTTGTAATCAGCAGGTTGTAGGTTCGAGTCCCATCGCCAGCTCTGCTCTTTTTTTGTTCGATTGCCGCGGTCGCGGCGCTCTTTCTGGGGAGGTGCCCGAGTGGCCAAAGGGAGCGGGCTGTAAACCCGCCGGCTTACGCCTACGTTGGTTCGAATCCAGCTCTCCCCATTCAACATTCTTTGCCGAACGCCGAACGGGACCGTTGGCCAAGGCTCAACGCGGGAATAGCTCAGTTGGTAGAGCTTCAGCCTTCCAAGCTGATTGTCGCGGGTTCGAGTCCCGTTTCCCGCTCCATCAGAACCTGCCCATGTAGCTCAGTTGGTAGAGCACGTCCTTGGTAAGGACGAGGTCTCCGGTTCAATCCCGGTCATGGGCTCCAGATCCCTAAGCATCGGAGCCAGTCATGTCGAAAGAGAAGTTCGATCGCAGCAAGCCCCACGTGAACGTGGGAACGATTGGCCACGTGGACCATGGCAAGACGACGCTAACGGCGGCGATCACGCGGGTATTGGCGGAGAGTGGTGGTGCGAAGTTTCTGGCGTATGATCAGAT
>CAMASI010000109.1 GCA_945861065.1 Klebsiella pneumoniae
GCTATTAGCCTGGCACCTAGACAATTCGCCGCGGCAGCGTAGTCGAGCGCTTCACCTGAAAGCGCACACCACGTCCAGTCGCGCAGTCCATTGGGACGGTTCGTTCGAGCTAACCGCTAACGGCTGACAGCTGACAGCTTGTTCGAGGACTAGCTGCATGTCGCAGTGATGGAGCGCCATGGCGTGGCCCGGATCATGAGTTTCAATTCCGACGTCGACTTAGTCCCCGGTGTGCAGCGTTGTTCCGGTAGCAGGCGGGTCATGACCAACCCAGGTACTGACCCGGCCGTCAGCGCCTGGCCAGCACCGCCCGCACAAACGGCGTCTCGGTAAAACCGCCCATGTCGACCCCCCCCGCCCGATCCATCGCATTTTCAACGAGGAAGCGAGCAGCGTCCAACCGTGCCGGTGCGCGGTCCACCGTCCACGCATCGCACAACAGGCGGAGACGCAGCCCCTCAAGCCCGGGGTGAAGCAGCGTAGATTCCAAGGCCCGGTCCCGAGCGGCTTGCGCTTCTTCAACGAATCCCAACGCCGTGAGCGCACAACTCGCGTCCACCACAACGTCGAGCGCCCTCAGCACCAACCGGATTGACCGCGTCAGTGCCCACCGTGCCAGATCCGTGGCTCGGGCGGGATTTCGGTGCGCCTCATGGCGGGCCCTGACGGCGGCGATTCGTGCGGGTGGGTCGTCAATCGGCGACGCCGCAACGGCGTCTGGGGCCAGCATCAACTGCCCCCCTTCCTCGAACCGACCGAGATCCGCCAGGACGGCGCCGCACCGCACATGCACCTGCCACACCAACGTTCCGGGCACACGACACAGCGCAAGCGCATTGCGGACCGCGTGACGGGCGGACTCACCCTCCCCGAGCGCGACGTCCAACGACGCCCGCATCGCCCACGCTTCCGCCGTCCGGTCGTGCAAATCGAATCGACGGACGACGTCGGCGAGTTGGTCACACCGCGCCCGCGCCGCACCCCAACACGCGGCCGCCAAGTCGAGGTCCGTCGCCCGCGCGAGCACGCTGGCCCGCACGCGCGGGTCGCCATCGGGTCCCAGCAGGTCCTCCGCACACCGCAACTGCTCTGCCGCCTCCACCAAATGCCCAGACAGCACGAGAACGTCCGCAAGCCCTCGATGGGCACGCGCCTCGGCATCCGGTGACGGCGCCTCGCGCAGCGCTTCGCGCCACCGACCCTCGGCACCGGCAACGTCGCCCTGCCGAAGAACGAGATCGGCCAGGGCGCGCATGGCAGCGCCGCGGTCCTCCCCCGTCGCCAACACGACCGCCTCCTCCAACGGACCCAGAGCACCCGCAAAGTCTCCCGCCCGATACAGAGACCGTCCTAGCGCTGCCTGACACCTACCAATTGCGGCCGCGTCACCGACCGAGCGCGCATCGTCTCGGGCCGCCTCAAGCGCCAACCGCGCCGCTCCCCACTGACCTCGCGCCAGGGCCGCCTCACCCACCAACAACCGCAACCACACCCGAAGCGGCAAGAAGTCCGCCGGGGCCATGCGCGCCTCTGCGAGCGCCTGCAGGCCAATCGCCCGCTCCACAAGGTCGGCCACCTCAGCGGCAGAGCGACCTCGCGCCCCTCGCCGTGCCGTGTTCACCAACAGCGGAAACGCGGACTCTGCGCAGTCGGCCGCCTCCCAGTGGCTCGCCACCTCGACGGGATCGGCGCGGCGTCGCGCTGCCAGCGCCTTCGCAATGCCAAGGCTCCGTTTCTTCCGGTTTTCCGGACTCAACAGCACCACCGCAGACCGCACCAGCGGCGGGTCCCGCAGTTCCAGGAATTCGACACCCTCGATCAGCGAGCGAAACACAACTTCGAGCCGGATCAGGCGTTCCACGGGGAGCGCTGCGCCCAACCCCAACGCCGCTACCACCAACCCACTCGACACCGGCCTTCCGCACAAGGCGAGGACCTCCACCAACGCTCGCTCCTCCCCACTCAGCGCGTCGAGCCGAGGGCGATTGCGCTCCACGAGCGCCGTGGGTGGCGGCAATGCCTCACGCTTGAACTGTTCCAACGGTACCGCTGCCGTCCACACCTCTCGCTGCTGAACCAACCAGCCTGCCTCGTTCAACGCGTCGATCTGCTCGGCAATCGGACCCGGATTCCCGTCCCACTCGCGGTGCAACCGACGGGCAAGAACTGGCGCCACAGGCCCCGTCACGCCTCGGTCCCGGACCATCGCTACCACCGCTACGCGATCCAGCGGCGTCAACACGAAGGTCTCTGCCTCCAATGCGGTGGAGACCGCAAACCTCGCAGCAATCGTCTCCGGACTGCCGGCCACCGACATCACCACCAGGCAGCCCGCGCCCTCTCCGCGTGCTGCCCGCTGTTGAACCTCCACGAGCAACTGCAGCGCGATGGGCTCACACTCCTCCGCGTCGTCTACGAGAAGCGCCCTTGCCTCCTGCCCCAGTCGCGCCGCCCATGCGCCGAGCTGGCTTGGATCCGTGGTGTCGCCTGCCCGTTCGACCAAATACGGGCCGACCGGTCCGCGGCGTGCGTGGGCGATACGAATCGACAGACCACACTCGGCCGCCACAGCCGCCGCGCCCTCGAGCGCCGCAGTCCGACCTGACCCGTGTGGCCCCGTCAAAATCAGGGTGCATTGGCCCCCCAGACGCACAATGCCCGCGGCAGCAGCCACCCGGTCGAGCCACACCTCGCGGCCACGAAGGGGCAACAGGCCGCCATCGTCGCCGTCGAGGATCGCAAGAACAGCACGGGCACTCTGAACCCTCTTGTCCGGCGACTTCGCGAGCAACTTCATGCACAAGCGTTCGAGGCGGGGCGGAACCGTCAACTCCACATCCGACGGTGGCGACGGAAGTTCCACAAGGTGCCGTGCAAGGAATCCAGCCACACTTGTCGCTTCGATCGGCCTCCGACCCGTCAGCATCATGTACAACAACGCGCCGAGCGCATACAGATCCGTGCGGGCATCGACGACATCGCCCGTGATCAGTTCAGGGGCCATGAACGCGACGGTGCCCACCAGACGCCCCGCCTGCGTGAGGCGGGTCCCAGCATCGCCGCGTTCACTCGTCACCACCCCAAAGTCTGTCAGGTACGGGTTTCCGGCGCCGTCGATAAGCACGTTGGACGGCTTGACGTCCCGATGGACCACACCCAGGTCGTGCAACGCGGAAAGCGCTTCGCACAGGCCGCGCAGCACACGCTCGGCCCGAGCGAAGCGGTCCGTGGGCGGGTCCGCCTGCCAACCCTGAATCGCCGTCCCCAAGTCCATGCCGTCCACGAACTGCAGGACCATGAACGTGGCCGACCCCTCCGTGCCGGTCCTGTACACCTGCACGACATTGGGATGTTGGATTCGAGAAAGCACGCCGTATTCTCTGGAGAATCGGCGCGCGTCTTCGGGCAACACCCGGGACGCATCCATCACCTTGACGGCAAAGGAACGCCCCGCTTCGTCTTCCGCGCGAAACACCGTGGCCATGCCACCGGCGCCCACCCGCTCGACGAGTCGCAACCCCCCGAGAACGTCGCCGACGCGAGGCGTGTGCGCACCGTCCATTGCTGACTGCTAATCACCCCAGCCGCGAGCGAGAAACGTCCGCGAGTCTTCCCCCGACAGGCTGCCTGCGAGCGCGCGCGCCAGCCCCACGGCAACGCGCCGATGGCGGGCACGCGAGCTTTCGTCAAGGTCAGACCTTGACAATTCGTGATGCGCCTCTAGCTGAAACGTACGAAGCGACGTGGCTTCGGCCGCGTCCAACGCCCGTCGCCACGCAGCCACCGCGGCGCCGGATTCGCGAAGCGCCCACTCGGCCCTTCCGCGCGCGAGGTCTGCGCGAATCTGAACATGTGGCCACAACGAACGGGCGGTCCCATCGTCCAACAACGCTCTCGCTTCCGCCCGACGTCCCGCGCGAGCGGCAACCCAGGCGCGCCACGCAAGCACCAACGGCGCGATCCCTTCAGGGTCGTGCGTTTCCAACAAGGGGTAGAGAATCGACAGCTCGACCTCGGCGCCCGCAGCGTCATTCGCCGCCAGCAGTGCCGCGACCAGGGCCGCACGGGCAAATCCCTCGTCTTCTAGCGCCCCCATCGCCAAGGCCACGGACACCGCTTCGCGCGCGTCTCGACAGGCCTCCTCGCCTGCGCCGACGGTGGCACGAACCAACGCCCGGTACCCAAGCGCCATCGCCAATGCCTGTTGGTTGTGCGCCTCCGTCGCCTCCTGTGCCGTCCGATCCGCCAACTCCAGCGCCATCTTGAGGCTACCCGTATTCGCATACAACTCGATGAGGTTGACGCGTGCGACTGCGAGCGGACCGAGCATTCCCAACCGCTCAAAAACCGCCGCGGACCTCTCCAACATCTCACGGGCGACGCCAGATTGGCCGCGACACAGGGCCAGGATTCCGAGCCCATTCCAACCGTGGCCCTGGGCGCGGGCATCACTCAGCCGATCCGCAATCGACAGCGCCTCCCGCCACGCCCGTTCGGCCCCGTCCAGGTCATGCCGACTCCACCGGAGCGCACCCAGTTGATACCGAGGCCCAGGCAGGAGCGTGAGGTCGCCGGCCGCCTCCGCCCGATCGATGGCCCGATTGAGTTCGCGTTCTGCGCCGACCAGATCGGCACCCAATGACCGCAAGATCGTCCCGAGTTCCGTAGCCACGCGCGATTCCAACCGCGCGTCACCGACCCGACGCGCCAACCCATCCGCTTCGCCGGCGTCCGCGAGCGCAAGTGTAGGCTGGCCAAGCTGGAACAGCGCCTGACAACGCGCCAGATGCACCTCAGCGAGCCGTCGGTCCGCCTCATCGATCAGGAGCCAAGGACGGGCTGCCGGCTCCAATCGCAGCGCATCGTCCAGAAAACCCAGACTCTCTTCGTACAGGCTGCGCGCGAGGTGGCGATTGGCCGTCAATACAGTCATCGCGTACGCTTTCGTCGCAATGCCAGCAGCCTCAAAGTAGTAAGCGAGATCCTCGACGATTTCGCCAGGGTCTCGGCGATGGGCCCTTTCCAGCGCTTCGGCAAGTTGCCTGTGCATGCCACGAAGCTCTTCGGGGTCGATGCCCTCCAACAGCGGACGCCGGTACCGCGTATGCCCGAGTTCCACAAACTCGATCTCGCCCACACGCCGTTCCGACACCACACCGAGATCGACCAACGCGTCCAGGCCCTCGATCAGGTCGTCGTCGTGCACGCCCGCGACGGCCTGAACGACGTCTAGCGACATTTTTCGCCTGCCCAAAGCGACGATTCGACCAATTCTCCACCCGGACGTCGGCAAGGGCGCCAGCCGTTCGCGGAGGGCAGAAAGTAGATTTGCGGGCAACGGGAGACGGGACCGGGCAATTTCTCCCGCATCCAACGTGAGGGCGTAGAGGTCGTCCCGGGGGATGAGCACCCCCTCGTCGATGAGCGCGCCCAACATGTCCGCAACAGCCGCGGGAGAACCCTCCGTTTCGACGTGTAGTCGCGCTGCCAACGCCCGGGTCGCGCCACTGCTGCCGACCAGACCCACCATCCACTCTTCCACATCCGCGGGCTGCAAGGCCGGAAGTTCGACGACGCGAACCGAAGGTACGGACAGCACGGCGCCGCGAACACGGGCGGCAGCAGCTTCATGGGCCGAGCCCGCCTCCACACCAAGCACCCACACGATGCGCACGGGCCGCTGTTCCAACGTGCTGCGGAGCAAGAAGACCAACAGCTCGGTCTCCGCTGCGTCGGCGAACTCGATGTCGTCCACCACCACCACAACGCCGTTGGGCACGGCCGCCAACTCGTCGCGAAAAGCCGCCATCACGGGCCATCGCTCGAGCGTTTCGCGCGGCGCACTTCCGAATGCGGCGTCCAACACCTCGTTGGCCCGCCCACGATGGGCCGTCAGTTGTTGGCCCAATGCGGCGAAGGCGCCAAACGGCCGATCGTTGGCGCGACAGGTGGCTTTGAGGACCAAAAGCCCATGGGAGCGCGCGATTTGTGCGGCATACGCGAGCAGACGGGTCGTGCCGGAACCAGAGGGACCGGTCAGGACATAGGCGGACGACCTGGCCGAGCCCACCATCTCGTCGATTCCGTCTCGGAGTACCGCGATTTGGGCCGATCGCCCCACGAGCGGGGACCCTGGCGTCTGGACGGCGGACACGTCTCCAAGGACACGAAGCAAATGGTTCGCCGACGCGAATCGGGCGGCGGGCTCTTTCTCCAACAAGCGGCGACAGGCCTCGTCGAGGTCCGGGGGCACACGAGCGTCGACTTCACGAGGTGCCCGTACGGTGGCCCGCAGGTGTTGTTCATACCAGCCGTGCACTGTGTGCGCCGAAAACGGTCGCCGCCCCGTCAGCAACAAGTACATCACGCAACCGAGACCGTACAAGTCAGCTCGGGCATCCACGGAGCGACCGGCGATTTGTTCCGGTGCCATCCAGGCCGCCGTGCCCACGATTTCGCCGCTGTTGCTGTGATCGCCGACCTGGTCGCGGGCCACACCAAAGTCCATCAGCTTGACGGAGCCATCCGGTCGGACACGGACATTGCGCGGTGTCACGTCGCGATGCACGAGACCGCGTTCGTGGATGTAAGCCAGCGCGCGGGCGACCTCGATCACGTACGAACGCACCTTCGCGAATCGCTGATCGACCGGTTCGTCGACCAAGGCCGTGGCCAACTCCTTCAGGTCGGATCCCGGGACAAGTTCCATCGAGAACCAGGGTCGTTCCCCGTCGAGCCCCCAATCGTGCACTCGAAGCACATTCGGATGATCGAGGCGGGAGAGCGCGCGGAACTCCCGACGGAAGCGGCTCCGCGCCTCCTCGTCGGGCAAATGGCCAGCAGGAAGCACCTTTACCGCCAGGTGGTCCAACCCCGGCGTGCGTGGGTCGAGCACCTCGAACACCTCCGCGGTACCCCCACGTCCGATGGACGCGACGATCTCGTAGGGGCCGATTCGCCCTGAGGGAGGCGGGGTCTGAGCGTCGGACACGTTCAAAAGAGGGTTGCCCTGTTCGCGCGGGATGCTTTCCACTATACTGGCTCGGGCCGGGGTGAGGCATGATCTGGGTGGCGTACACGCGGTCCGACAATGGCCCTGTGCGCGAGCACAACGAGGACAGCTTTCTCGTTGATCTCGACAATGGGGTCTTTGTCGTCGCAGACGGCATGGGCGGTCATGCGGCGGGCGAGGTGGCGTCGTCGATGGCGACTGAAACCGTTCATCGCACCTTGGTCGGTGCCGTGGACCCCGACGAAACGCGTCTGCAGCGCCCTGACGACGACTTCGACCGTTCCGACGTGCTTCGCGAGCGTCTTCGCTACGCCATGAATCAGGCCAGCATTCAGATCCGCAAGGAGTCCGAAATTCGGCCGGAGACACGCGGCATGGGCACGACGCTGGTTGTGCTCGTCGTGGACGGCGACCAAGCCCACCTCGCCCACGTGGGCGACAGCCGCGCCTACCTTTTTCGGCAAAGTCGGCTCACACGGCTCACACGCGACCACACTGTCGTTCAGCAAGAGATCGACGCAGGGCGGCTCACACCTGAACTCGCCCGCCTGTTGCCGCACAAACACATCCTCACACAGAGTGTCGGCTTCCATGGGCCCGTGGAGCCCGACACCACGACCCGCATGGTTCATTCTGGCGACGTGTTCATCCTGTGTAGCGACGGCGTGACGGACCCGATGGACGATGCCGCGTTGCAGGCCTTGCTGGCGACGACGCCGGTGGACCAGATGGCGCATGTGCTGGTAGAAGAGGCGATCAAACGGGGCAGCGAAGACAACCTGACGGCCGTGGTGGTTGCGGCGAAGTAAGGCCGACCGTCGCGGATCACCCACGCAAGACCTACAACCCCATTGCGCAGCGTAAGCCAGCATCGACGTCGGCCAGTCTCATCGTCGGCAGGTGGCCGATACGCTCCGTCAGAACGCCCTTGTCCACCGTCAGGACCTGTGAGACGTTGACCACGGATTCCTTTGGAAGTCCGGTCTCCCGGGCTGTTACGGCGACGTTCCCCGGCGCCGAGGCGAGCCGCAGGTTCGAGGTGACGACCGCGACGATGACCGTGGAGATTCGGCTCTCATTGAAAATGTCGGTCGAAATCACGACGACCGGGTGCCGGTATCCAGGGCCCGACCCGATGGGCTCTCCGAGTTCAGCCCACCACACGTCCCCGCGCTTCAGGGTTCCCACTTCGACACGACCCGTCCTTGTGCGCGGGCGGCGCCGCTGGGAAGCGCCGACGACTCCTGGCCGTAGACATCATCGAGGGCGCGCCGTTTCGCTGCGTCGTCGTGCTCCTCGACGAGCGCGCGGATGGCAGTGGCGTACAGCTCGCTACGGGAAACGTTCAAGCGATTGGCCAACGCGTCGGCCATCTTGAACAGTGGGTCCGGGATCGAGATCGCGGTCTTCATGCCATGGGTATAACCGCGGTAGGAACGATCGACATCACCCACACGCTAAGGGTAAAAAGTCAGGTCCAGGACCTCTTCAGGCAGCGGCCCCACCGCCACAACGCCTCCTTTCGCCCGCATCCGGTTGTTTCGCCCGCCGATGACGACGCTGCCTGGTCCTTCGGCTGCGTTCGACACGCCGTCCACGCCGCCCATCACGACGACACTGCCACGACCCAACGCGCGCCCTTGTTCCCCACCCATCACCGCCGCGTAGGGCGCGGCGCACCGACTGTGGGAGCCCGCGCACAGTGCGCCGTAGCTCACCGCTTCGACCGCGGTTCCCACCACAACGTTGTGCGAACCGGACACCTGGTGCCCATATCCCACCAGCAGATTTCCCTTCCCGTCCACGACGCCGGGATCGGAGCCGTCACTCGCGTCGGCCGCAAAACCGTCCGTCGCGCCTCGGCCGTTGTGAAGCACGATGTTCGTGCCGGAGAACACCACGTTGCCAGCTGCGTCCACCGACACCTTGCTCGCCATCGACGTCACCCACGCGAGTTGTTGCTCCAACGCCGCGATGCGGGTTTCGCTCGCGACGAGCTTAGCCTCCATCGACGACAGCGCGGCAGACGTTTGCTCGTCTGGGCCTTTCTTGGCGAGAAGCCCGCACCCGATCAGCAAGACCCACCACATGAAACCCTCCGGCGGCGGAGAGTACAGCGATTATCGCCGCGTGGCACCGAAATCGTCGCCGCAACGCATCGACCGGGGAAGGCGCGCGACAATAGCTGAGCGCGCCCCGCGCCCGCGGGCCGTTCTCCATCGGCCAAGCGCGCGACGTGTTCAGGGCCTGCCCAGGTGACGCGATGCGCTCGGCCGCGCATCGACTCTCTGCGTGCTCTGCGCGCTCTGCGCGAGATCTGGATGAGGAAAGCCCCACTGTTGCACGTCTCGCTGTCGTCACAGCCGGTGGCAGGCCGCCCATTCTCTGGGAGGAAGGCCACTTCCAACGTTGGTAACGAGGCCGAATCGGGTTCAACGCTGGCGGCCCGGCCTTCGACCCCCGCCTCTCGGCGAGCGACCACCTCGCGGTGGTCCTCGGCGGCTCCCACAGTTGACGAGATCAGCCAAGCGTGGCCTGGCGCACTAGAGCACGCGGAGAGCGCAGAGAGGCTGTGCCCCAGGCGAACGCCGATTTGAAGGTGTGGGACCTTGGCTGGCCTGCAGAGGCCCACCACAGGGCGCCGGGTGGCCGCGACCTCATCCGGCGATGGCCGACACAGGCCTGCCGTCATGCGAGGCTTTGCTGAGTAATCTTATCCGCGGTCGTTATCTTATCCGTGGTCGTTACCTTATCCGCGGTCGTTATCTTGTCCGTGGTCGTTACCATATCCGCGGCCGTTATCTTGTCCGCGGTCGTTATCTTATCCGCGGTCGTTATCTTATTTGCGACCGTTATCTTATTCGCGGCCGTTACCTTATTTGCGACCGTTATCTTATTCGCGGCCGTTATCTCATACGCAGGCGTTTATCTTATCCGCGGTATGTGTTTCAGTATAATCGTCGAAAGCATAGGTTCTACGGCAGTACTTCTACATTTAGAATTCGCATAGCGGTCTGTGTCGACCCTCGCCGGACGATGTCGCGTCCGCACCGTGCACTGCGGAAGCGGTTGTTGCGTTTTTTCTCTGTCGTCCGTGAAAATATTCATTGCGCCAGGACCCGCCCCGTCCTAGAATGTTCTTGTACCGACCGCCCGGTGCGTCATTGTCGCTGGCAGCCCTGGGGGGGGGCTGTCGCATCGTGCAATCTTGCAAACAATTAGGAGATGCCATGACACATCGATTGGTGTACCCCCAAGGAATGAGCCTCGCTGACGCAGAACGCGCCATCCGCTGGGCCGGGGGCCAGATCAAGCCGCGACGGCGCACAGGCGAGCGCGTGGCGACCTTCCCCAACGGCAGGCGCGTCACGTACAGCGCTCGCAGAAAGGACAGCCCGCGCGCCCTCGTCAGTGCCCTCAACTCTTACAACCGGAGCCTTTCATGAGCATCGTCGACATTCACTCTGATTCGGAACGCGAGGTTTGGTGGGCCTGGATTGTCATGAACCTCCAGGACTGGGGTTGGACAGCGAGTCCACAGCCAGAAACGCCCAACATCGTTCGCCTCGACTGGCCCTCGGGCGCTGAAGCCCCCATACTCGTGGACTCCAGTGACACCAAGTGGATACTCGGGTGGCTCACGGTCATTGACCAGTGGGGCGTCGACGTTTCCGCGGCGGCGGACGGCATTCGATCCCTCGCGGTAGAATTCCAGGCCGCGGGCCTCATCGAGCAAGTCCGGGTTGTGGGCCTCAGGGCGACCGTGGGGATAGGGCCCGCGCAAAAATAACTTGCGCATTCGGACTCGCTGGCATCCCGCGGCGCTGCGTTGCGGGGCTATTGCTTGTCTTCCGCGGAGACACGAACCACGCCCAAATCGACGTTAAATTTTGATTCTGCGCACCACGTGATTGTAGGTGTCGGACACGTAGACGTCCCCCGCGGCATCGACCGCAACGCCGTGGGGCTGGCAGAAAGTCGCATCAAGGGCCGGCTCGGGTTCGCCGGCGAACTCACCTTGTACGAAGTCGCCGCAGCCGAAGGTCGCGTCACAGGTGCCGGCAAACGTGTCGATAATGCCGTTGGTGTGGACCACCCGAATGCAGTTGTTTCCCGTGTCCGCGATGTACAGTTCGCCCGACGCACCGAAAGCAAGATCCCTCGGGCGGTTGAGTTGTGCGTCGATTGCAGGGCCGCCGTCGCCAGCGTAGCCACCAACCGCACTTTTGACGTCCTGGATGAGATCTGACACGGAGTCTTCGGGGTTCTCGATGTGGGTCCCGGCGAACTTGGTCACCATCTCCGCAACAGGATCGAGCACGCGCACGACGTTGTTCTCGGTGTCGACGATGTACAACCTGCCGTCGTGGAACACCCCCCTGTTCGAGGGGTCAGCGGTACGCCCCCGCGACGCGTGAAACAAGGTCTCCGAGAATGGACCGATGTCGCCATTGTAGCCAGCCGCGCCCTTGGTACCCGCAATGGTGTGGACGACGCCGTCCAGGCCGACCTGCCGTATGACTTGATTGGCCTGGTCGAAAATATAGGCCACGCCGGCATCGTCGAAGGTTAGCGAGGACACAAGGTCGAACGCCGCGTCCTCGCATGGGACGTCATCCACGAAGGAGCGCGCGCCCGTGCCGGCCCACCATTTCAGTGTGCTGGTTGCAAGGTCCACGACATTCACTCGGCTGTTATAAAATGCGCCCACGTACAATGTGTCGGGGTCATTGGGGTCGAAGGCGAGTGCCGAAGGGTGGTTCCACGCGGCTGTCAGCGCCGGTCCCTCGGGACCATCGCCGACCATGCCGGTGCCAGATACCGTCCATACGAGGCCGTCGGAATCTCGTTGGCGGATCCGATGGTTCAAGACGTCGACGATGTACATGGTGCCGTCCGGCCCAAATTCTACGTCCAGGACAAAAAACAGGGCGGACTCGATTGCCGGCACGCCTTCGGGCCCGTATTGCGCCACGCCAGGGATGCCGGCGACGACGCAGACAACGCCAGAGCTTTCGCAATCGAGCGGCGGCGGCCCGGTGCCCGCCGTCGACGTGGTGCCGGTCGTGGGCGTGGTGACCGCCCCAGTCGCGGCGACGCCTACGGCGCCGTTGATGTCCGAGGTGAACCCCGTCTCAGGGGCCAGGCACGCAGGGAGAGGCAGGAAGAACAATGCGCGTCGCATGGGGGGGCCTCGGGACGGTCAGTGCTGGCTGACTTAGCAAAGGATCCCTCAGAACTCGCTCCAGCACCCTTCCCTGAGGCCGCCGCAGCACGCCAGCAATCTCTCGGTCGCCGCACCAAAGGTGGCGTCCCACCCGGCGTCGTCGCCGTAGTGCTGTCGCATGGCCTCTGTGTCGAAGTCGTCCATCCAGCGATCGGTGGGGAATTGTTGGAGCGCGGGGCTCAACAACTCGTTGCCCAGCCTGCCGGTCGCCTGAGGACCCAGAAAGCAGGCGACGCCTTCCTGGAGGGCATGGCAGCCGGTACACGCGGCGGCCTCTGGGGCGACCCATTCTCGCATTCCGCGCCAACTGTCGTCGAAGGTCGCAAGTTGGTCCTCCCAGACGAGGTGGATTTGTGCCTGCGGATTGACGTCCACCGGCAGATTTTCGCGCATCCAAGGCGTCACTACGATGCCGTTGCCGTCGTGGCAAGAGCGACACTTGATCGCACCGAGTGTGGGCACGTCCGCCCAGAAACCCTGATCGGCCTCGCTCCCCGGCTTGGGCAGCAAGGCGCCGAGCCGCACCGCCCCGTCCTCCGGCGCGCCCCACATACACGTCGATCCCGTCTCGTGGTCCTGTCCGATCAGGGCGATGTCGTCGAACATACCATCGGCCGTGGTGGAACGATTGACCCGGCAGAGCAGGTAGAAGCGCGAGCCCTGCGCGTTCTCGATCCATCCCGCCCGGGAACCGGGGACGCACCCGGAGAGGAGCGACGGCCGGTCGCAGGAGCCGTCCGCTACGGCATCGCTCGACGCCACAAGTTCGACGACTCCGGTGTCTGTGGTCGCCATTTGCGGAACCGCGGGAAGCACGTCGCACGAGAGCGGAGGCATCTCCCCAAGGACCGCCTCGCAACCCGTCGTGTAGACGGCCAATGACGGGATGGTGATCGGCCCGGAGTCGTGGTCCTGGGTGACAGTGGCCACGGACGGCAACCCAGACGGCGCTGTTTCGAACGGGGCGGTCGACGGAGGTTCGGCGCACGCAAACAATAAGGGGGCGACCAGGGCAAATCCCTGGGTCGCAGTGTGCCGAGTTGTCAGGGCCGAGCGCATCGACGCTCCCGATGGTGTGTGCGCATTGTCTTCGCGAAGGATCCGGCCGTGAATGGAATGGCAGCGCCGCGGGATGCCAGCGAGTCCGAATGCGCAAGTTATTTTTGCGCGGGCCCTTAGTGTGAGACGAGCCTCTCGTAGTGGGCGCGATGATCGAAAGCCGCTCCGCGATACTCCTGCCCGCACCCGATCCCGATCCCGATCCCGATCCCCCTCCCGACCCGAGGCAGCGATGCCGTTCGACCATGAGAAGCTCGATGTGTACGCCGTCGCCTTGGACTTCCTGGTACT
>CAMASI010000110.1 GCA_945861065.1 Klebsiella pneumoniae
TTGGATCTGAATCTGTCCGCTGGCAAGGGACCCCGATCTACGACACAAATTCGCAAGCCGGGTCGCAGGTGACGCAGCCTTCGCGCCACGCCGAGACCGGCGACTCCTCCTCCCAAAATGGCCACGTCCACATTCATGACCGCCCCCTAAGATCCTGGAAAAGGGGCATCTCGCCCATCACGTCACGTCACATGCCGCATTACCGAAAGTGTTATGCACCGGTGCGGGCGATTTTGCGTACGCCTTAGCACGCCTGTCCATGAACGCCCGGGCGCCGCTGATAGCGCAGCCCGGGATCGGGGCCGTTCCGGAAACCCAAGTCCTTGCGCTGGTGGACGCCCATGCCCTCGCCGGAAGCGGGATCGGTTGGGGGCACGCCCAGGTCCTGGCGACCGCGTTGGCCAACGGCCTGCCTTTGTGGACGCTCGATCGGATGCTCGCCGACGCAGCGGGTAGACTCCACTGCAGGTTCGAAGCTCCGCAATGATCACGGGTGGTACAAGCCGACCTGCGTGTCCGGCCGACGTGGGCCCGCGTCCCTGCTAAGGGCTCCCGTGTCCATCGCAGCAATCACGGGTTGGGGCGCGGTCTCCGCGGCTGGTCGCGGCTCTGAGGCGTTGTATGCGCTGATCGCCAGCGGAAAAACGGCTGTACGGCCTGCCCCGCGCCTCAACGACGCCCACGCGATCGCCGCACTCGTTCCAGGGTCCGATGAACCTCCGATGACCCGTCACGCGGATGGCCGTTCGGGCATGTTGTGGCTGGCCTGGGCACGCGACGCGGCTACCGAAGCGCTGAACGCCGCAGGCCCGCGTGGCGCCTGCCGATTCGCGTTGGTCGTGGGAACCGGGGTGGAGGACCGACCCGTACCACAACACGAACTGATCCGACGGCTCGGAGATGCGCTGGGCGTCGATGGGCCTCGTATAGGCGTATCGGTCGCTTGTGCCAGCGGAACCGCCGCAGCCCAACTCGTGCTCGACCTCCTGCGCACCGGCGCCGCAGATCGTGTCTTGTACGGCGCTGTCGACGTTCTCACGCCCCGTGTATGGCATGGCTTTCGTGTGCTCGGCGCATTGGCAGACGGTCCGAGCACCCCGTTTGGTCCCAATTTCGGAATGAGTGTCGGCGAGGGCGCCGCATTTCTCGTCGTCGACGCGTTGGACGACGTGGAAGACCACGTCCCCTGCCTGCTCGGCGCCGCGAGTGTGGCCGACGGTTTCCACGCAACTCGGCCCTCGCCCGATGGCCGCGGCGTCACCAACGCGATTCAACTCGCACTTCACCACGCGAACCTGCCCGCATCGCAGGTGGACCACGTCAACGCCCATGGCACCGGCACGGAAGCCAACGACGCAGCAGAGGTGCGAGGAATCAGAACCGCCCTGGGCCACGAGCCCCCGATCTCCTCGGTCAAAGGGGCGATCGGTCATGCCCAAGGCGCTGCAGGGGGCCTGGAGCTCATTGCCAGCCTGGCGGCCCGAAATCGGGGTGAAATTCCCCCCACCGCAGGTTGGACGAGCGGTCGGCCCGGGGCACCCATCGACCCCGTTGCTGGCACAGCTCGCCGCGGTCCGTGCCGCACGCTTCTCTCGCTCAATGCCGCCTTTGGCGGGGTCGTTTCAGCGGTCGTGATCGGGCCTCCCGCGGCCTGGTGTCGAGAAACCAGGCCCGTGTCCTGGGCCGCGTCGTGCGGGCACGAAGCGCCTTGGCCCCGCCACCTGGACCCTGCTCGGTTGGACACCGTCAGCGCGGCACTGATCCGCGCCATTTCGGGCGCGCTGGACCTCGCCGGAATCTCTCTGGACCGTCACAAGTCCGAACGAATCGGGCTGGTTGTCGGAATGCCGGCACTCGCAGCCTCGTCACGGGAGTCGATTGAAACGGAGGTGGCACACGAACTCGCCGGCCTCACGGGACGAACGTTTGCAGCCGCGCTCCCCGTCGCTGCCCCCGGCGCAGCCTCACGGGCGCTCGGGCTGACCGGCCCCCTCGAAGTGGTGCTCGCCGGACGCGCCGCGGGCCTGCTTGCGGTGGCCACAGCAGGACGACGACTGGCAGAAATGCCCCACTTGCTCGCCGTCGTCGGCGCCTGGGTGGCGGAACCCGTGCTCGGTTCGCTCGACGCCGCGGCGGTTGTGCTCCTACCGGGCGGCCACCACCGGCTCGATACGCGTATCGGCCCCTCCTTAGGGGTGAATCAAGGGACCGACCTTCGGGATCTCCGCGACGGTGTCGAACTCGTCGCCGACGAAACGGGCGTCGCCCGAATCCATTGTCGGGTCATGTGAGGAAACCGGCTGCCTCCGATCCAGGTGCGCAAAGCGCTGTGAGCCTGGCTCACAGCTTTCGACGACGCAGTCAGGATACACAGGGCCGTGCACGTTTCCCAGCTCCGTCACAAGCTTCTAGACCTCGTCGCCACCGTGCTCGTGGACGACCTTTCTCTGCCGTTTGACCGGAAGACCGTAGAGCCAGACGTGCCAATGTTCGCTGCAGGACTTGGCCTGGACAGTGTCGACGCCGTAGACCTGATCGCAGCCATCGAACGAAGGACTGGCGTGCGACTCCCCGACGACATCACCGGACGCCTCGCGCTTCGCACACCGGGCACCCTGGTCGAGTTCCTTGTCAGCGCTGGTGTGGTGTGAGCCAGGCTCACATCGCTCACGCCTTACGAACGGGGGCCGTCGGGTCGTTGCGGTCGGCGGCAGTCACTCGCGTGCGCGGGACGGGGGCCTGGGAGGCCGTCGAGCGCCTATCCGCGCGACCCTTGTTCGTTCGGGACGGCGGAAGCTTATCGACCCTGTGGCTCAACGCCGACGCAACAATCCGGGCCGATCTGCAGGTCCTCGTGGACGGGTCAGACCTGATCCTGCTCACCGAAGGCGCCACATCCATGGAGGTGGCCGATGCACTCACCGAAACCGACGTCGATGTGGAAGCTGGCGTTGTATTTGGCTGTGACGGACCGTATGCGTGGGAGTTGCTCACCCACCTCGTTGGGGAGGGTGTGCTTGGCGTCCCTTGGCACGGCACCTTCACGCTGGGGGACGGCGCCCTGGGACGCCGCGCCGGTAGCACCGGAGAGTGGGGCTACGACCTCATCGTGCCGACAGATCGCGCGGCGGAATGGTCGGAGCGACTGAACCAAGCGGCGGCCCTCTTCGACGGACCGACCGCGGATGTCTCCGATCTCCGCCTTGCAGCGCTCGAGGCTGGCTTCTTTGACGTGCACGCAACCGGTGTGAGCACCCTCACACCCGCAGAACTCCAGCTTCGTTGGCGGGTGGACACCGCGGTTCGTGGCCCTTGGTCCGAAGCACTTTCCCAAGCCCTGGATGCCCCGCGGGGCCGGATCACCCGGCTGGTTGGACCGCCAAGCGCCTCAGCCCCACCGCCCGGATCGTCCATCGTTTGCGACGGGCAGCGCGTGGGTATGCTGCTGCATTCGTCCGTCTCCTTTCTGCTCGAACGGCCCATAGGACTTGGGCTGTTGGACCTGCCGTACGCGGTCGCGGGTCTGGAATTGGCCGTCGCCGACCTCCCCGGCTGGACGACGCAAGCTGCTCCGTTGCTGCACAATCGCAGCCTGTTCGTCGATCCGCAACGCCACAGTTGGGCCTCCCGCGATTCGGATTCTTTCCCGCCCATCGTGCCGCCGTGACGCGCGTGCTCGTCACGGGCGCATCGCGGGGCTTGGGCGCCGCTATCGCCCTGCGATTCGCGGCGCCGAACGTGTGGGTCGGCGTCGGGTGCCGACTGCGACAACCTGAAGCCAACAACGTTCTTGCAGCGGTGCGCAGCCGTGGCGCAGACGGCGAAGTCGTCTGCTTCGACCAACGAGACGCGACCGCGACAGCAGCCGCGATCGACGCATTCAGCAAGCCCGGACTCGACACGTTTGTGGCGAACGCCGCCGTCACGAGCGACGCCCCCTTCCTGCGCGACGGAATGGCCATCGCCGACCTCGTCAATACCAACCTCGCAGGAACGATGTTTGCGGTGCGTGCTGCAGCCTCCGCACTCGTCGCGGCCGGGCGTGGAAGCATCGTGGTGGTGGGATCGGCGTCCTCCCACCGCGCGACGCCCGGTCAGGTCGTGTACGCAGCCACAAAGGCCGGGTTGGAAGCCCTGGTCCGCGGTTTAGCCGTGGAACTCGGATCACGCGGCCCACGGATTAACGGTGTTCTGCCGGGTTTACTTGAGATTGGCATGGGCGCACGTCGACCCCGCGGCGCCCTGGCCATTCCGTTGGGGCGGCCCGGGAGAGCCGAAGAAGTTGCCGACGTTGTGGCTTTCTTAGCGTCACCCGCCGCGTCGTATGTGCACGGCGCCTTGTGGACCGTGGACGGCGGGCTCACCGCGTGACCTCCTCCATTTCGAAGCAGTTGCGGTGATCTGTGCCCTGTTTGGAGGCCAAGGGGAAGAACATGGCAGGATATTGTCTGCGCCGGACGCGTGGACACAAACGCTCCGGGGGTTCGCCTCGGAAGCGGTGAACGACGACATCGGCGAGTTGATTCGGCGCGGCCGGTTCTTGTCTCAAGCCGTTCTGCAGCCAAGCATCGTTGCCGCCCTGCTTGCCGCCTGGGGCCCCACGCAAGCCGACGTCGCCGCTGGGCATTCGCTCGGAGAACTGGCCGCGCTGGCCGCGGTAGGCGCGTGGACACCCAAACAGGCCATCTTCGCTGCCTCGGCACGAGGAATCGCCATGGCGACCGTGGCTTTCCCCGGGGGACAAGTCGCCGTGAACGCACTTCCTGACCTACTCGCGTGGCCCGACCTCGCCCTGGCGGGGCACGTGGCGCCCGGCGTGTGGACCGTCAGTGGACCCACCGAAGCGCTCCGCTTGTACGCGGCCGCGACCGGCGCTCGACCGGTGGCCGTTTCCGGTCCTTGGCACCACCCCCGGATGGCCGCCGCGGCGCCGCTGTGGCGAGGCGCGCTTCACACGCTCGTCGAACCACAAGGGCGATGGGAGCCGGCTCACAACCTTCGCCTCGCCCCGTGTGAGGCACTCCTCACACAACTGGGCGCGCCTGCAGACTGGGTCGGCGCCGCCACACGCGCAGTCCTGGGCGCTGACACCACCGTCGCCATTGGGCGCCGGGTGTGGGCACCGGCAGGCGCAACAAGGAGGTACCTATGAGCGACCCTTCCTGGGAGGCGCTGTTGCACGCCCTCCCCCATGGGCCGCCCCTGCGTGTCATCGACCGGATAGTTGCCATCGACCTGCAAGCGCGTCGTCTGACCGCACAAGTCGACGTGCGCGACGACCATCCCCTCGTCGTCGGCCACTTCCCCGGCGACCCGATCTGGCCCGGCGTAGGCACCCTAGAAGCGGCGGCCCAAGCCACCGCTTTGCTCGTTGGTGCGCTCCAGGGAACGCTGCGGGCCGGCACGCTGGCGGATGCGGCGGGACGGTTTCACGTGCCGGTTCGTCCACCGGCGGTGCTCACCCTCGTCGTCTCCATCACGGGCCACCTGTCGGGCGTGTGGCGAGCCGAATGGGAGGCAAGCGTAGGCACCACGACGGTGGGGTCAGGACGGGTCGCAGTGGCCGTTGGTGGCGCACCCTAACCCCCGTCTGGACCTGTGATACAACCACAAGGGTGCTCCATGCGACGTCGCGAACTTCTGGGTGCTGCCGTAGGCACGATGGTCGCGTCCAAAGCACAAGCTGCGCCTCGACGTCGTGCAGCCGCGCACCTCGCCGACGGCCTTGAGGCGGCCGCGACCCTGTCCTTCGGAGTCCCGCCGACCGGTAGCACACTGGACAATGACGTGGACAGCACCCTCATCCGCAGCGCGATGCGAACGGTGTTTGTGGCCGGGGCGGTCCGCGACATGGACGAGGACGAGCGGCATGAGGACGATGTCGCTACCGCGTTGGCGGATTTCGAACCCGAGGCCGACCATGCAGTGAATGGCGTGCTCCTCCGGATGGAAACACTGTCGGCCGCTGAACGCGCAAGCGTCGTGTCCCGATTGCGCGACGATCCCGACATCGCCCGACGCGCCGGGTCGGTGCTCACCGGTCTCGCATCGGAAACGGGTTCTAGCCTTGGCCGCCGACTGCACCTCGATCGCATCGTGCGGCAGGTCGTCTGGACCGTGCAGCACCGCCCCTTCGACGCCGTGCTTTCCGACGCCATCCACAAGATCCACCGGCAAGCCGAAATCACACCACCCTCCGGACCACGTCGTCGCAATCCGCAATGGGACCAGCGCCACGCCAGGCTGGAGACCTTCCTGCTGGAACGCGGCGAAGAGGCGTCGGAAGACGACTCCGTGCCCGTCGACGGACCGACACGCGCCGAGCGGATGCGCAAAACAGGCCTCCGGGAACTGGGTTGGAGCGGCGGACTCCTGGTGGGCGCCGCTGCGTTGCTCGGCATCGCGGCGCTTTCCAGCGCCGAAACCGCAATCTCCATTCCAGCCCTCGCGTTGGGTTTGGTGGCGTTGACCGCCTCCGCTGTCCTGCTCATCGTCGGTCTCGTCACGCTGATCATCGCCAACAACTTTATTTAGTGTGGCCGACGCGATTCCCATTCGAGAAGGGCTGAGCCTCCCCGCTTCGTTGCTGACGGTCTCGGCAGCACGATCCGGCGGTCCCGGCGGTCAAGGCGTGAACACCACGGACAGCCGTGTGTCGCTGCGATTCGCGCTGTCACGGTCCGATTTGCCCTATGACGTGCATGCGCGGCTGCGAACCATCGGCAAGCGTTGGCTGCTCGACGACGGGGACCTGCTCATCGTGTGTGATGTGACCCGCTCCCAACATCAAAATCTCTCAAAAGCACGCGAGAAGCTCGCAGACGCAGTGCGACAGGCGTTGTTGCCGCCACCGCCCCCGCGTCGAAAGACCCGCCCCACCACCGGCTCGAAAGAGCGGCGCCTCGCAGGCAAAGCGCGGCGATCGACGGTGAAGTCCAACCGCGGCCGGGTGGACGAATGACAACGACCGACGAACTCGGCGCGTTGTTTGAACAACTCGACCGCGGCGCGCTCCCCGCCGCGTGGCGCCTCGTCGGCATCGACGTCGATTCGTTCAGAACTTCCTTGCGCAAACGTGGGTTTTCCTTCGTAGACCCGGAACGCGGTCCCGCCGCGGCTTCGGCGGTCGAGGGAACCGCAGATCGGTTCGTCACCCGCGCACGGCGCCGCGCAACCGTCGTTGGCGCCGCCGCTGGAAACAGGCCGTCCGTACTCTCGGTGTTGGTGGTGAGGCTCGCATGGCGGCTCGCCATTGTGTACGGCACCGATCCCCGCACAGAGGCAGGTCGCCGCGCCACCTGGATGGCCGTCTGCACCGCGCTGGACGTAGACCTCGGCCCGGACCCGATCGCCGCGCGCTTGCACGATCTGCCCCAGCGCAGCACGGCGATAGCACACCGCAGATCATTTCCCGGCTTGGCCACCCTCTCCGGCATCACGCAGTTGCGCAACGGCATTACCGACGCGGCGACCACGCTCCGAGTTGCCCTCCGTCCGCAAGAGTGGACCGCTGTCATCGACGTCCCTACCCGCTGATAGGACTTCGGGAGCAGAAGCCGCCTTCGCGGATCTCGCCGATTGGATCACGACCGGGCTGAACCATGGTGCTTCTTTGCTCTCGGCCGGAGAACGAGTCATCGCGCAGCGAATTCTCGATTTGACGGGTGACGAAGCGCGTCTGTACGCGCGGTTGGCGTGGCGCAAACCAGCCGCCTTCGCCCTGTCTGCACTCAAGGCCAAGGGTGTTTCCGACATCCCCGCCGCAGCGGCCAACTTGTGCGCCCTCGACCTGGCAGACGCGCTCATGGGCGCAGCAGAACGACCCAATCCTCCCAAAGCACTGGGCCCTTCGATCCGGCTTCGGCATCGTCCGCTCCTCCTCCGCCTGCTCCGGCTCGCCGCCCTCGAAACGTTTCCCGAGCCTTCCGCCCCCTTGCTCAGCCGCTTGGGCGTCGTCCGGTGGCCACAGTACGTGCCTCGCGGCGTCGTCGCCCTGTTCCCCAGCCGCGCCGCCCTGCTAAAATGGGAGGTGATTGCCGACGGCATCGACAGCCTGACCGTCGCCGACTGGTGGTCCGCCTTGGCCTCCGGGTCCGGAGCCGCACCCGTCGGTTTGGACCAGACCCATCGTTTGGTTCGTCGGCTCGCCAGCGCGACGACCGTGGCACAGCGCACGGACCCCGCTGGGGCCGCGGCAAGTTGGGCCCTTTTGCGCCCCTACCTAGGCGCGTCCGCCGTCGTGTCACAGGCGCGCTGCTTGGAACGCATGGGAGACGTGGCCAACGCGGCTCGGTTGCTTGTCGATACCAGGCCCAAGACCACGGGTGCCGACCGACTGGCCCTGAACCGAGCCGGCCGTCGCACAGCCCACCGCGGTGGTCTGCCCTGGCCACCCGATCCGCCCCTCCGTCAGCCCAACGATCGGCACGTGCGCCTGCTTTCCGCGACGCCGCTGCAAGGGCGCCCCCGGTTCGGGCCCGCCCAAGATCCGCGCTTCGTCGAAGAGGCGATCGTTGCCGCACTGGCCATACAGGGCCGGGAGGCGTTGCACGCCGAGGGCGGATTGTGGTCCACATTGAGCAGCCTCCTGTTGGCCGATCTGATGTTCGAACCCGTCGCTGACGCCCTCCCCGTGCCCCGACTGGTTGCGCCCCTCGACCGTTGGACGCCGGCGTTTCGCTCTCGGCGTTCGCACGGAATCACACAACTGCTCAACGACCTGCACGCCGGACGCGGGGCGCAACGACTGCAACAAGCAGTGCCAACATGGCACGGTGTGCGAATCGCCGGCGTTGACCCACGCTGGTCGCCGGTTGACCTGTTGCGCGTCGTCGAGGCCATCGATGGCAAGGCCGTTTGCGCCATCGTCGCCGCATTGATCGACCACCCGTCCGCCAGCGCAGGCCTCCCTGATCTCATCATCTTGCCGGGCCCGGACGTCGTTTTGGACGCCGTCCCTGGCCGAATCGGACCTCGGGCCCTGCTCGCGGAGCTGAAGACCGAGACCGACCACGTGTCCGACGCTCAGGCCGCGTGGTTCGACGTGCTGTTGTCAGCCGGTGTACCCGTGGAACGCTGGACGGTGCTCGGTCACCCCTCCGCGCTGATTTGACGCCGTTCTATCGGCTCGCAACCGCCGCAATGCCGCCGCCACCGTGCACAATGCTCACCTTTCCGGTCGTCGACAGCACCAACAACAACGGCTGCTCGTCGTTCGACGACGCCCACCGAACCGACGCCGCATCGTCGTGGCCGGTGATTTCCACCGGGCTTCCTTCTGGCAAACGAGCGGTGAACACCGAAGTGCCCGCGGTTGTGTGTTCGACCCAAGCCAACCACACGACGGCGCCGACACCAATCGCGTCCAGGCTTTCCACCGCGTCGTTTCTCGTCAAGTCGAGCACCTCGGGATCTCCCCGACCGACCAGCGCCGCATACCGAATGCCACCTGAAATCGTGCCTTTTCGCGCCACAACCCAGGCAAGGATGTAGCTACCGTCGGCCCTGGTCCCTGCCGTGCCTTTCGTCTCGTCAAACCCGGCCGGTGCCCGTCGAGGTCCTTGCGCGCCTTTCGGGTCCACGGGAACGACCGAGCCGCCCTTACACACGACGATGGGCTGATGGCGCCCCACAGTCCCTCGTGCGGTCGGCAATCGCGACGAGTGGACGATCTTGTCGTTGTCCATGTCCATGCGATGCACGACGATGCCTGGGCCCTCACGGGTGAGTGCCAACAGGAACACCTGCTTTCCATCCGAAACGACCGCAGGACGCACACCCGGCGTCCATCCCAGGGCCGAGGTCTTCGCTGGACCCATGGCCCCACGAGGACCGACGACGTACCGCGTCACCGCAACGCCACCCGGACGTGCCCAAATCACGCCGACCATCGCGCCACTGGTCAGCGGCACCGCAAACCGAGCCAACACGGCCGAGGCCGGAACCTGCAAGGTGCCGTTGGGTCCTGCTTTGGTTTTGCCCGACAACGTCCATCGCACGCTGCGTGCATCCGGGCCGTCCACGTTTTCCCACACGACGACGACGCCACTGCCACAGGCGGCCGCCACCGGATCGGTCACGACCCAGGCGGCATCTGGGGCCGCCACCACGCCGGACTTTCCGACCGCGAGTCGTTGGGACTCCGACAGCGGCAACCCGCTGACATCCACGCCCGACAGGTCCACCCCGACGAGATCCACGCCGGTCAAGTCCGCCCCGTCTAACACCGCCTCCGCCAATATTGCGCCCCCCATCTTCGCTTTGGCGAATTGGGTGCGCGTCAGGTTCGCGCGTGTGAGGTCGGCGTCCATCAGGTTGGCACCGCCGAGTTTTGCGTCGTGCAGGTCGGCTTCTTGCATCCGGCAGCCTACCAACGAGGCGCCGGAAAGGTCGGCGCCCCCCATGCGGACCCCCAACAACACGGTGCCATCCAAGCGCGCGCCCACCAACTTCGCGTCCGTCAGGTCGGCCTGCGTCAAGTCGCAGCCCGTCAGATCCGCACCGGACAGATTCGCACCTTTAAGGCCCGCTTCCGACATGTCTGCGCCGGCCCAGCGGCTGTTGGGCGCCACCATTCCTTTCATCCGCCCGTTGACGATTCGTACGCCACGCGCATCACAACCCGTCAGGTCCGCCCCCGTCAGGTCGGCCTCTGTCATGTCCGCACCCTGCAGTTTCGCCCCCGCCATACGTGAATCGCGGAGTCGAATGCGCTGGGCCAGGGCCCGCTCGAGCACCACGCCCTCAGCGTCCGCGTCTTCGATCGACGCACGAAACAACCGAGCGTCCCGAAGAAACGTGCCCGTGAGGTCCGCTTTGTCGAGAATCGCATTCGAAAAGTCGGCACCGTCGAGCTTCTTCCCCGCAAGTTCGGCCGCGAAGAGGTCGATCGTGCCGTCCCGACGCTGAACGTTGAACCCGCTGACGTCCTGCGCGTCAAGCAACTCCAGCAGCTCCACCCGTCCCCCGACGACCCGATCCGCTAACCCGAGGTCAGGTCGTTGCCATGGCCCTTTGACGCCCCACCGGCCGAAGGGTACGCAGCGCCGCCAATTGGAGGCCCTTGAATGGGCGAGCCCATCCCGAACCGAGACCTGCTCACCCGCTGGACACGCGACATGTGGGTGATCAGGCGCGTCGAGGAGATGGCGCAGGGGGCCTACCAGGCTCGGAAGATCCGCGGCTTCCTCCATCTGTACATCGGCCAGGAAGCCGTCGGCGTCGGTGCCCTTGCGGCATTACGACCCGACGATGTGGTTGTGACGGCGTACCGCGACCACGGCATCGCACTTGCGCGCGGCGTGCCGGCACGGGAGGTCATGGCCGAGTTGTATGGGCGGTCCACCGGCGTGTCGAAGGGCCAGGGCGGCTCGATGCATATGGCCAGTGCACAACGCCATCTCTACGGCGGGTACGGGATCGTCGGCGGACACGTTCCGCTCGGCGCCGGCGCGGCGCTTGCGTTTCAGTACCGAAAAGAAGACCGGGTCAGCCTGACGTTCTTTGGAGACGGCGCCGCCAACCAGGGCGCTGTGTTCGAGGCCTTGGCGCTGGCACAACTGTGGCGTTTGCCCGCCGTCTTCGTGTGTGAGAACAATCTGTACGCGATGGGGACCAGTATCGAGCGGTCGTCGTACCTGACCGACATGTCCGCGCGTGCCGACGGCGTCGGCATGAAACGGTGGCGTTTCGACGCCTACGACGTCGTCACGGTCCACGACGAAATCACCAAAGCCGTAGACTTCGCTCGCAGCGGTCAGGGACCTGTGCTCGTGGAAGCCACTTGTTACCGCTACCGGGGACATTCGATGTCCGACCCCGGAAAGTACCGCGCGCTCGACGAAATCGAGGACTACAAACGCACGAAGGACTGCCTGATGCGCGCGGAAGGTCGGCTACGTGAGTTGGGCACGACCGAGGCTGAACTCGCTGCGATGCATGAAGAGGTCGAAGCCGTCGTCGCCGACGCCATCGCATTCGCAGATACAAGCCCTGAGCCCGATCCGTCGGTGCTGTACGACTTCACGTACACGGGAGGCGTGTAATGGCTGTCCTCCAACTGCGTGAGGCGGTCCGCCGCGCCATGGTCGAAGAAATGCGACGCGACCCGTCGGTCTTTCTCATGGGCGAAGAAGTCGCTGATTACAACGGGGCCTACAAGGTTTCCCAGGGAATGCTCGAGGAATTTGGCGCCCGGCGAGTCATCGACACACCCATCGCGGAAAACGGCTTTTTTGGAATTGGTGTGGGCGCCGCGATGGCGGGGCTTCGACCGATTGTCGAGGTGATGACCTGGAACTTCAGCTTGGTCGCCTACGATCAAGTGATCAACAACGCCGCAAAAATCGTCCAGATGACTGGCGGTCAATATAAGGTACCTATTGTCTTTCGGGGCCCTGGCGGCGCTGCCGAAAACCTGGGTTCGCAACACAGCCAATCGCTGGAATCCATTTACGCTCATTTTCCAGGCATCAAAGTCGTCAGCACCGCGACGCCCCGCGATGCCTACGGCTTGCTGAAAAGCGCCATTCGCGACGACGACCCCATCGTTTTCATGGAATCAGAGCTGTTTTATTCGTTCAAAGGCGAAGTGGAAGACGAGGAGTTTCTCATCCCGCTGGGCGTCGCCGAATTGAAACGCGACGGCAATGACGTCTTACTCGTCACCTGGAACAAGATGGTGCACACCTGCCTTGCGGTCGCGGAGACGCTGGCGAAAGAAGGCCTTTCGGTGGCCGTTCTCGACCTTCGGACCATTCGTCCGCTCGACGAAGAGGCGCTGTACTCAAACGCCGCACGTATCGGCCGCGTCGTGGTCGTTCAGGAAGGGTTTCCATTCGCGGGCGTCGGTGCGGAAATCGTAGCGCGAATCCAAGAAGCGTGTTTCGACAGCCTCGACGCGCCCGTGTTGCGGGTCACCAACCGCGACGTCAACCAACCGTATGCGTCGAATTTGGAGAAACTCGTGTTGCCGTCGGCAGAACGAATCATCGAGGCCATCCGCGCCGTCACAGCGCGCTGAGGAGGGACTGTGGCACGTTTTTGGGACATGCCGGCAGCGAGCCCCACGATGGAATTCGGAACCATCGTCGGCTGGCGCATCGCAGAGGGCAGCGCGTTTACGCCGGGAACAATCGCCGTGGAAGTGGGCACCGACAAAGCCAACATGGAGGTTGAAATCTACGAGAAAGGCGTGATGCTCAAACATCTCGCCGCCGTAGGCGACGAAATTCCACCCGGTGTGCCCATCGCCATCTGGGGCCTGGCCGACGACGACATCTCTGCGCTCGTCGCCACCTTCGCGGCCAGGAAGACGTCCGTTCCACAGTCCGCTCCCGCTCCCGCTCCCGCTCCCGCTCCCGCTCCCGCTCCCCCCCCCCCCCCCC